>CBFGTA010000016.1:0-28483 GCA_965651595.1 uncultured bacterium
CCATGAACCGACTCTGCCCGCAGGCGATGACTCGGGCCCGAGCGCAGCCGTTACCTTCCTGGCTCGACTCGGCTCGGCCATCACGCCCTCGACCCGCATCGCCCGACTCAACGCCAAGATCGAACTGGCCGGGATGCCCAAAGACACAACACTGCCCGTGGTGTTTATGGCCAAGTTCCTGGGGGCTGTTGGCCTGCCGATCGGCGGATTCGTGTGGGTGCTGCTGTTCCCTCCTGCCCGTGGCGCCCTGTTGGGGTCGCCAATTCTGTTCCTGCTGGTTCTAGCTGGCCTGGCTGCCCTCGGCAACTTCCTACCTGAGATCCGCCTCAACAGCATGATCGAAGATCGCGTGGCTGAGAGCCGACGAATGCTCGCTGACACTGTCGACATGCTCAGCCTCACCCTCGCCGCTGGCCTCGGCTTCGACGCTGCCCTGAAGCTGGTGGCCGACAACACTCGGGGCGCCTTAAGCGATGAACTGAAGCGAGTGGTTCGCGACATTGCCTACGGACAGACTCGGGCCGAATCACTCACAGCCTTGGCCGACCGCACACCCAACGACGACCTCAAACGCTTCTGCCTCACCTGCGTTCAGGCCGACCAGCGCGGCACTCCGTTGAGCGACATTCTGTCGATTCAAAGCCGCGAGTTGCGTATCAAGCGGCGGCAACTCGCGGAGGAGAAAGCCCAGCAGGTTCCGGTCAAGATTCTGTTCCCGCTCATGCTGTTCGTCTTGCCCACTCTGCTCGGCGTGGTCATGTCTCCGGCCATCTACCAGATGGTCACTGAAGGCTTCTTCGGCGGGTGATGGCGATGAAACTCGACCGCCATCTGCCGCGTAGGAAGTCCGCAGCATCGGCAACCCACGCGAACGGCCCCCGCTCTGACGAGGGTGCGGTGGCCGTGGAGTTCGCGCTGATCGTGGTTCCGCTGCTGGCGATCTGTTTCGGAATCATCAGCTTCGGAGTGGTCTTCACCCAGATGCAGGGCCTGTCGAACGCTGCCCGTGACGCAGCCCGGGCCGGAGTGGTTTCTTCTGGATCAGACCCCACCTCGTGCACCGACCTGGTCAACCAGGTGGCGACCGACGTGGATGTGCTCCCCGGAATGTCAGCTGACGCAGTCACCGTCGAGGTGTCCCGTGGCGGTGCGATCCTATGCTCCACGTCAATTCTTTCAGAGGACGAGCCCTGCATCGACTCCCCCGTCGCCGGGGCCGAGTCCCGACTCCGGGTTGAGGTCAGTCACGAGTCGAGTCTGGAACTCATCGTGGCGAAGCCGAGCGTCACGCTCTCACAGTCGGGGGTGTTCCGATGCGAATACAGTTGATCAGCGAGCCCCTGGGCCAAGCGGGCCGACCCCCCGGCGACGACATTGCCGACTCGGGCGCCGTTGTGGTGCTCGTCGGCGCTCTCATGTCGGTCGTCTTCATCGCGGTCGCTGCGTTCACCATCGACTTCGGGAACGCGTGGTCAACGGGACGGGTACTCTCCACCGCCGCCGATGGCGCCAGCCAGGCAGCCGCCCGCGAACTGCACGTGAGCCTGACCGCCGGGCAGACCTGCGCCGCACTGGTGGGATCTGCGGGAGCCGCCGCTCAAGCCGAGGGCGAGGCGGTCGCCGCCGAGGTGATGGGCTCAGCTTCGACGGAGATTTCCATCGAATGCACAGGACCTGGGCACGCACTGGTCACGGCAACTGTGGCTGCGAGTTCAGTCGGCAGCTTCGGCGGCTGGCACCGGGACAACTACCCCCTGTCGCGAACTGCCGCTACTATCGTCGCCCCGGCCGGATCGGTTCGCGGGGTTATGGGGCTCGGAATCAACTGCGAGGACGGTGAAAGGCTCCTTGATGCGTTGACTGCGGGAGAAGGGCAAATCATTCGAGTGGATATCAAGACAACCCACAATGGCCCATGTGCGGAAAACGCCGGTAGTGGCGTTTGGTCAGTCCTGAATTTCACCGGCTCCTGTGACGCTGACGCTATCTTCAATCTCGACCACGGTGAACCGTACGCGATCGGCGAAGAACTAGTCGGTGCCTGCACGGGCAACTATGGCCCCGAAACCTACAGGCTCAACGACCTCCTGGACCAGCATCTGGTGTTTCCTATTCTCGTCGGCACCGTGCCCGGTACGACTGGATCCGGTACGCAGTTCATCGTTCGGGGTTTCCTCCCTGTCCAACTATGCGCGTGGCGAGCTACAGGAGGCCAAAATACGTACCGATCTGGGGCCTGCGATGAAGGACCGTCCATCCCCAATCTCACCCCGGCAAGCAACCACTTCGTTGCTCTAAAGGTGCGCCCGAGTCGCATGATTCCCGTTGCTGACGTGCATGCGACATGCGGGCTCGGTGGTGCCGAATGTCGGTACGCACCGATCGTGGTTCGTCCGGTGGCCTAAGCCCCCTACCAACGCAACCCACGGGACCAAAGTCCCGTGGGAACAGGACATTTCGCTGCTCTCGACAACCATGAAGCTGGGTAATGCTAGAGGAGTCCGGCTGCATGGTCCATGCTACTCAGAGGAGGCATCTGTGGGTCACTACCGTCTACCCATTTTGGAAGAAACCGGGTTCTGTGTCCTGGATCCGTTCGGCGAAGTCATGAACCCCGCCGAGTGGGAATCTCTCACTTACGTGGATTGGAAATCTTCCGGCGACACGCGATTCGCTCCCCTGGCGAGCGCGTACGGCGACATCGAGTGCAATGGCTTCTGGCACTTCGACCCGCCCAAGGCAGACAAGGACGGCGTGTGGATCGAATCGCAGACACAAAAGGCCCCGACTCTGACGTGGCGCGCCCAGTCTGTTGGTGCCAACGTCGGCCGCTGCCGCATCATCGAACTGCAGCCGAACACCTACGCAGATGCCCTCTACAACTCGCACCAGGACGACAACAACCGCCTAAACGCGGACGACAGTGGCTGGATCGTGCGCTGCTTCATGCAGCTCACCAATAATCCGGACTCGTACATGATCCTGCGACATGATGTGCACGACCCCAGCACCGAGTACCGCATCAGCCTTCCGGCGGGCGCGCAGCTACTCGTCGACTCTGAACGCATGTGGCACTCGGTGTGGCATCAGGGAACAGAACCGCGCTACTGCCTGATTACGTCCTACGAATCCGGCCCGGAGCTTGAGAAGTGGGTGATGGAGAACAATCCCGTCACCAGCGACTCAGGACATTCACTCGATGCCCGGTTCCGCGCTGATCAGGAGCAGGCTGCTCAGCAACGCCGAGCGGCTCGGACGGCCTACTACGGCTACGACCCGACCAGCGTCAAGTCCGAGGCCTAGACAACAGGACCTCACACCTCGATCGCGCCACACCTCGATCGCCCTGGCCATCCACGGTCGGGGCGATCGGCCGTTACGTGGCACTAGCTGCTGTTGCGCGATGGTGACAGGTCCACCACGGATGGGATCCAGTCGAAGCCCAGCCTGGTGTGGGAGATGACGATCAGCGTGCGGTCGGCAAGAAGGTGACGTATCGTCTCGGCTACCTGCAGCGCTGCCGCATCGTCGAGGTGCTCGGTTGGTTCGTCGATGATCACGATCGCCGGATCCGCCAGAACGACGCGGGCCAGACTGAGTCGTTGACGCTGGCCAGCAGACATCGCCGCACCCGTCTCACCGACAGACGTGTCGAGTCCGGCGGGAAGCGCCTGAACCCAGTCGCGCAAGCCGACCGAATTGAGAGCCTCCCACAGCAGTTCGTCGGAGGCTCCGGGGCAAGCCAGACGGAGGTTCGCCGCTACCGAGTTGTCGAAGATGTGTGCATCCTGGGCGCAGTAGACGACTGATTGTCGCACTTGGTCGCCAGTCAAAAGCCGATAGTCGATGCCAGCGAGCCGCAGAGTGCCCGACGCCACCGGAATAAGGCCCGCGCACGCTGCCGCGAACGTTGATTTGCCACACCCTGACGGACCGACCACCAGGACAGGCTGCCCTGGTCGGGCGGTCGCGGTCACTCCTGAGACTGCCTCACGCGATGAGCCGGGCCAGGCAACACCCACTGCCTCGGCCTCGATTACCGCGTCGGACCGCACGGGAGGCGTCCACTGGGCGTCTACCGACGCCGGATCGGGGTTGGTTTCGGGGGTGTCGAGAATGGCCACCAGACGCTGCGCACTCGCACTTGCTCGCAAGCGCGCCACCGTGGCAGCAGCAAGACCGGCAGTCAGTTCAAACGCAGTCAGGGGCAACAGCACCACCACGGCCAAGTTGACTCCCGACAGCTCACCAGCAGACACGGCCGGCACCGCGAGGGCCACGACCCCGATCAACGCGATTCCCTGGGCTAGCGCGGAAGCGGCGGCCGAAGCACCCATCGTGCGAGCCATCCCTAACTCGGATTGCCTGATCGATCGGTCGAGGTTGGAGATCCGCTGCTCGTAATCGGCCGTGCGACCCGCCGATACGATCTCCATCGAGTAGCGCAGGTTCTCACCGATGGCTTGGGCGAGTTCGCCGTGCTCCACGACAGATAGTCGCGCGGAGCGCGCGGCCGCCAGTCGGGCGAGAGCAGGGGCCGCCACCCCGGCAATCAGCAGGCAGACCAGCAACCAGACTGCGGCCAGGGGCAGCAGCCACGCCACGAGTCCGATGACGGCGGCCCCGATCACCACTGCAGTCACTCGCGGAACCACCACCCGGATCCACAGTTCCGAGGTGTTGTCGACATCATCGACGAGTCGGGTCACCGTATCCGACTGGCCGAAGGCTTGCGGGCCAACTGGGGCTGTGCGGGCCAGGCGGCCGACCAGCGTGCTGCGCAAGTCCACGAGAGAGCCGAGAGCAGCGTGATGTGTAGAGAGTCGTTCGACGTAGCGGAACGCCGCGCGACCGATACCGAACGCCCGCACCGCTACGACCGCAACCGTCAGGCTAAGGATGGGCGGTTGCAGGCTGGCCTCAGATATCAGCCAGGCGCTCGTGGCCATCAGGGCGATAGCGCTGCCAACCGCCAAACACGACAGCACGACGCCAGCCACCCACGCTAACGGCCGTGGTCGAATGAGACCCCAGATTCGTCGCAAAGAACCGACCGACGTGGGCGCTGAGTCTGGCAGTGAAGTTACGGCACTCACTGGATCACCTCCTGGGCGGCGACTGCGATCGGAGCCTCGACAGTGTGAGTGACGTGGGCAATCGACCGGGCCGCGAGGCGGTGGGCCACCATCACGACGGTTCGGCCCTCGCGCGCAAGTTGTTCGATGGCGGCCACCAGGATCGCCTCCGAGTCGGTGTCGAGGGACGCGGTGGGTTCGTCGAGCAAGACAAGGGGGGCGCGGCTCACCAGCACTCGGGCGAACGCTAGTCGCCGCTTCTGCCCGAGCGACATCTGCCGTCCCGCTTCCCCGACTGGAGTATCGAGCTGCTGGGGCAGCGACGCAACAAACGCGGCCAGCCCCACTGTTTCCAGTGCCTGCCAGACGTGTTCCGGACGCGCCTGCGGTCGGTCCAAAGTGGCGTTGAAGCCAACCGTGCCAGGTAGGAGCGCTGCGGACTGGGTCATCATGACAACCTGGTGACGCCAGGCATCAGCATCGAACTCCTCGAGCGCCGACCGCTTCCCGGCCACTGTGCACACGTCGATGGTGCCAGCGCTCAGGTCCATGAACCGAGCCAGCACATTGAGCAGGGTTGACTTGCCAGCACCGGTCGGGCCTACCAACACATTCACTCGGCCCGCCTGCAGCACTGCCGAGAAGTCCACCAGGCTGTCTCGAGACCGCGACCGGTACCGGGCGCACGCACCGGAGATCTCAAGGTCAACCGCGCCCAGGTTGGGAACGTCAAGCCGCGGACCACTCGCCGGTTCCGTCTCCTCCAGGACGTCCATCAACTGTCGGGCGGCACCAAGACCTTCGGCACTGGCATGGAAGTGAGTGCCCACTTGGCGCAGCGGCCAGTACACCTCCGGCGCGATAATCAATACCAACAGTCCCGCGGCCAAAGCCATGTTGCCCTCGACGAGGCGGACGCCGATCGAGACGGCGATCATCGCGACCGACAACATGGCCAGTAGTTCCAGTGCGAAGCTTGACAGGAAGGAAATTTTCAGGACGCTCATCGTCGCCCGCCGGTAGTCGTGGCCGACTTCTTTGACCCGCTGGGCCTGGATGGCGTCACGCCGAAACGCTTTCAGGGTTGTCATCCCGGCAACCACATCGCCGAAGTGTCCCGACATGTGGGCCATCGAATCCCACTGCCGTTCCACCCGGGTTTTCGTGTACCAGCCGATGAGGATCATGAATATTGGGATTAGTGGAACTGTGATCAGCACGATCAGGAACGCCACCACGTCGGCGCTAAGGATGACGATGGCCAAGGTTATGGGAATCAGCACGGCCAGGATCAGCTGTGGAAGGTAGCGCGCGAAGTACGCATCGAGCCCGTTGATGCCCTTGCCCAGCACCGCCCCCAGTGCCGACGAGTTGTGGCCGGTCAACCAAACGGGGCCGAGGCGATTAATCTTGCTGACCACCGAGGTACGCAGTTCGCTTTTGGCCCGCGCGCTCGCCCGGTAGGCAGCTGTTTCGGTGGCATAGGACAGACCGACCCGCACCAGTACCGCCACGACCAGGATCCCGACCGGAACTCCTAGCGAACCGAGTGACAGCCCGTCCTGGAAGGAACCGACGATGATGTTCGTCAGCGCGTAGGCCTGCACCACGATCGCCACAGTGGTACCGACGCCCAGAACGACAGCTAGGACCAGGAATCTCCGGGTCGAGCTGGCGTAGGTGGTGAGTCGGGAATCAAAGGCCCGCATGGCTCCACGCTAGGACATAGCGCGAGACGCCTCGGCTTCGCCCGGCAAGTCCAGCGATCCTTCTTCCGGGGAGGGGATAGATTCGGCGCGCAAGCGATTGCGAAAGACCCAGTACGTCCAGCCCTGGTAGATCAACACAATCGGCGTGAATATCACCGCGATTACCGTCATTACCTGCAAGGTGTAAGGGCTGCTGGAGGCGTTGTAAACCGTCAGCGACAGGGCCGCGTCATTGGACGCGACCATGACGTTGGGGAACAGCACCCAGAATAGGTACGCCACCACGCTGACCATGGTGAGGGCGCTGAATAGGAACGCCCATCCTTCCCGGCCGACGCGGTGAGCCGCCACAGCCGCAACCCACAGCACCGCGATCGCTGCGGCTAGGATCGCAGTCTCGGTCTTGTCGCTGTAGGCCAGCTGGGTCCATGCCAAAAATCCCACCGCAAGGACGGCTGCGATGAGCCCGGTGACCTTGCCGATCCGGGCTGCCCGGGTTCGGATCTCGCCGTCGGTCTTGAGGGTGAGGAACACGGCCCCGTGGGTGAGGAACAACGCAAGGGTCGTCAATCCGCCGAGCAACGCGTACGGGTTGAGCAGGTTGAAGAAGCCACCGTCATAGAGGATGTTGCCGTACTCGGCGGCCCGCATGGGAACGCCACGAACGAGGTTGGCAAAGGCAACGCCCCAGAGGATTGCGGGGACTAGCGACCCAGCGAAGATGGCGATGTCCCAGTTGCGTCGCCACCGCGGATCCGACCTCTTAGACCGGTACTCGAAGGCGACACCGCGCAGGATCAACGCGACCAGGATGATCAGCAGCGGCAGATAGAAGCCACTGAACATGGTCGCGTACCACTCCGGGAAGGCCGCGAAGGTCGCACCACCAGCCACGAGTAGCCACACTTCGTTGCCGTCCCACACCGGCCCGAGTGTCGACACCACTGCACGGCGTTCAGCCTCGTTCTTCCCGACTGCTGGCAGCAGCATGCCAACACCGAAGTCGAATCCCTCCAGCATGAAGTAGCCGGCCCACAGGACTGCGATCAGAATGATCCAGACAACAGCAAGATCCATCAGAGGCCTCCGCTAGTACGCAATCGTCATGGGCCGTTGCCCATCGTCGGTTTCTTCGAACGGATCTTTCACTTCGTCGGGCGGACCGATCAGGACAGCCCTACGAATGAGGCCCACTTCGATGACAGCAAGCACCCCATACAAGACGGTGAACACGATGAGACTGGTGGCCACGATGGCGGTAGTCGACGTCGGCGACACACCGTCTTCGGTTCGCATCAGCCCGAATACGACCCACGGTTGGCGACCCATCTCGGTGAAGATCCAGCCGAAGCTGTTGGCGAGCAGTGGCAAGAAGGGAACGGTCAGGGCGAGGCGCGGGAACCACTTCGAGGTAGGAGTTCTGCCCCGGCGGAAACACCACATGGCGTACAGGGCCCACACGGCGGCCAGCATCCCCACACCAATCATGAGCCGGAACGACCAGTAAGCGACGGGAATGTTCGGCTTGTAGTCACCGGGGCCAAACTCTTGTTCGTACTGGGCCTGCAAGTTGTTGATGCCCTGCACCTGCCCGTCCCACGTATGGGTGGCCAGCAAGGACAAGCCGTGAGGAATGTCGAGGCTAAACAGCGGTTCGCTGCCGTCGAGTGTTCCGATGGTCAGGATGCTGAAGGGAGCCGGAGCGGCGGTCTCATAGAGTGCCTCGGCTGCGGCCATCTTCATGGGCTGAACTTCAACCATCTTGGTCGCCTGAGAATCGCCGGTGAAGCCCACGAGTACGGCACCCACCAGGACGGTCCCGATACCGAATTTGGCCGTGGCGCGCGACATTTCAACTGATCGGCCCTTGAACAGCAGCCACGCAGAAATTCCGGCAACCAGTGCTCCGGCCGTCAGGATGCACGCGGATATGACGTGGGCGAACGTGATGTAGGCGAGCGGTTGACCCAGGACAGCGAAGAAGTCCGTCAACTCGGCACGATTGGTTTCCGGGTTGAGGATGTAGGCGACTGGATGCTGCATGAACGAGTTGGCCGCCAAAATGAAATATGCCGACAAGAGTGTGCCGAAGGCGGCCGCCCAGATGGTCGCGAGGTGAATGCCCTTGGGTAAGCGGTTCCATCCGAAGATCCAGAGGCCTAGGAACGTCGACTCCAGGAAGAACGCGGCCAGGCCCTCAACCGCCAAGGGGGCGCCGAAAATGTCGCCCACGAACCGCGAAAAGTCCGACCAGTTCATCCCGAACTGGAACTCCTGCACGATGCCTGTGACGACACCCATCGCGAAGTTGATGAGGAAGATCTTGCCGAAGAACTTGGTCGCCCGTAACCACTTCTCGTTGCCGGTTCGCACCCAGGCGGTCTGCATGATCGCGACCATGAAACCCATGCCGATTGTGATCGGCACGAACAGGAAGTGGTAGACGGTCGTCACGCCGAACTGGAGGCGGGACAAGTCGAGTACATCGAGCGCGAGCAGATCGAACGGATGCATGTGATTCAGAGTGCCGGATCGACCTGCCGTCGTCTCGCGCTGAGCGGCCCCTCGGCCTCAATCCAAGGACCTAATTTCACGGGACTTTTGTCCCGATGTGGGTCAAAGTACCCCCTGCGGGAGTGGTTCGGCAACGCGCAAGTCTAGGTGATCGGGGCGCAGGTGCCGTACGGTGGGAATGTGGCTGAAGACGTGCAAACCAAGATTCGTGTATTCCTCGTGGATGACCACGAGGTGGTTCGGCGAGGCATCGGCGACCTGCTCGAAGTCGACGACGACGTGACGATCGTGGGCGAAGCTGCCACCGTCGCTCAGGCGCTCACTCGGATCCCGGTTGTTCGTCCAGACGTAGCCGTCTTGGATGTCAACCTTCCCGACGGCAACGGCGTTGAAATTTGCCGCGAGCTGCGAAGCACTATGCCCGAACTCAAGTGCCTCATGTTGACGTCCTTCGTCGATGACGAGGCCCTGCTCGACGCAATCGTGGCCGGTGCCAGCGGATTCGTGCTGAAGCAGATTCGCGGCCACGACCTGCTCACCGCCGTGCGAACGGTTGCCGCGGGCGGTTCGCTGCTCGATCCGGACGCTACTGCTCGGGTGATGCAACGAATCCGGGCCGAAGCCACCGTCGAAGACCCGTTCAGCTCCCTCACCGAACAGGAACGCAAGATTCTGACCTTGATCGGAGAGGGGCTCACCAATCGACAGATCGGGCAGGAACTATTCCTGGCCGAGAAGACTGTCAAGAACTACGTGTCGTCAATCCTGGCCAAGTTGGGACTGCAACGGCGAACCCAGGCGGCAGTGATGGCGGTTCGCTCCACCCAAGCATCTGCCTCCTGATCACGCACCAATCCGCCCGGATGCACTCAAATTCAATGAGATCCGGTCACCCATGCGCGTTTGTCGGGTGACATCGGCCACAAGTTCCGCCACCATAGGGGCAGAGGTATTCGTCAAGGGTCAACTGACCGCTCGCTGGGGCTGCACGGGCAGCACCTATTGAGCGACCAGATGTGGAGGTCAACATGAAGGTGTCCAACATTCTGAAGAACAAGGGTGATTTTGTCGCCACTGTTGCCCCGAGCGATCCGGTGACTGCGCTGCTTGCCACCCTGGCCGAACATTCGATTGGCGCGGTAGTGGTCAGTGCTGACGGCGCCACGATCGCTGGCATCGCCTCTGAGCGCGACGTCGTGCGGGCTCTCCAAGCGAACGGCCCCAGCATCCTTGATGGCCCCGTGTCGGCAATCATGACCGCCTTGCATGCCACCTGCGAGCCGGGCACCACTGTCGATCAGCTGATGGAACAGATGACCAACGAACGAGTCCGGCACATTCCGGTACTCGACGATGGCGCCATGGTGGGAATCGTCAGCATCGGAGACGTCGTCAAGGCCCGCATGGACCAGCTCATCGAGGAGCATAAGTCGCTTGTCAACTACATCACCAGCTGACTGAGGGCCCACGGGCAGTCAAGAGGAGGCCCTAACGGTCGTCGCCGATGGCCTCTTCGACGAGGCTGCGGGCGTTGTACTCCACGAGCCGCCATTCGGGTTGTTCAGGCACGTCCGGGAACTGTTGACGCAACTCGTCGACGGAGCGACCGCCCGGCAGGGGCAGGCCGCGGGTCTCCGTCAGCACACACCATCGCGCGTTAGACAGTACGCCGAGCATCCCCCAGTATGCGACGGGCAAGCCCAGCATGGATCCAATAGCGGCTCGGGCGGAACCTCCATGGGTGACGACAACGATAGTGCCGCCAGCCGCGATGGGAGCGCTGTGCTCTTCGATGGCGGCGAGCATGCGCGCGGCAACAACGGATCGCGGTTCTCCCCCTCCGGGCGCCAAGTCCGAACCTGCGGCCCACGCTGAAAGCTCCGGACCATGACGCTGTTCGAGGACCTCGCGGTCCAGCCCTTCCCAGTTGCCTGCGGCTGTTTCACGCAGTCGACGATCCAGCACCACGGGAAGATTCACTTCTTGCGCCAAGGCATCGGCCGTCTGGCGGGCCCGCTGAAGATCGCTGGAAACGATGGCGTCTGGATCGAGTTGAGCGAGCACTGCCGCAGCGAGTTCGGCCTGCCGTTCACCTACCTCGTCAAGAGGGACGTCACTTTGGCCTTGGAAGCGACGCCGGGCATTCCAGTCGGTTTGTCCGTGACGCCACAGGACGACCGTCCGGCCGTTCAGGGGGTCACCTGCGCAGCATTTGCCGCCGACAGCGACAATTGGGGGCAGTCCCCCCACAGCCGCTCCAATCGGTACGTCTCACGAGTGTGAGGCTGTTGTACATGGACGACGATCTCGGGGTAGTCGAGCAATACCCACTCGCCCAGGGTTTCGCCCTCCCGATGGAGCGGCTTAGTGCCCGCATCCTGGAGGCTGTCCATGATGTGGTCGACGATTGCTTGGACCTGGCGGGCCGTCTTGCCCGTGCAGACGAGAAAGACGTCCGACAGTGCGAGGTGGCTCGACACGTCGACGGCTACGATGTCTTCGGCGTGCTTGTCCGCTGCAGCGGCCGCGGCGATGGCGGCCTGCTCGCGGGCGTTGTCACTAGCAGACATGCACACTCCCAATTCGGACTCTGGACAGGTCGACTACTGCCCCTGCCAGCAGTGTACTGCCGATTCGTTGGCGGTACCCGGTCCTACTGGGCCGGAGTCGCAGTGGGCAGCGTCGGGGTCGGACTCGCCGTGCCCGTCGGGGTGCCGGTCGGGCTCGGATTGTTGGGCGCGACTATCACCGCAGCCTGAACACCGGCAGCAGAAGACTTGTCCACTACCACGGCTGATTCAGGAAGACCGAGGGCGGCGGCAATGGGCAAGCCGTAGGATTCGCGGTCGGCGACGCTACTGACCCGCACCTGGGAGGCACTCTGTTGAGGGACCGGGCCGCCCCACACAAACGAGAAGCCGGCTCCGAACAATGAATCGCGGACACTCGCGACGACATCGTTGGGCACTCCTGCTGCTAGGACCCGCACTCGTGGCAGCGCCCCGTTCTCGCCGGGGATGCGCAGCGCGAGTCTGAACTGTTGGCGCATGAGTCGCGCAACCTCCACCGGGTCAGTGCGGTAGATGGCGTAGTACGCGTCGGGGAGCAGTGATTGCGGGCTCCTGCCGCCTGCAGACTCGCCCGATGGCGTCGGTCGCACGGTTGCAACGAAGCGGGCAGGCAACACATCCTCGGATTCGCCACGCGCAGCAGCGGCGGTTTGATACTGCAGCAGAATCCGTGCGATCTCGTCGAAACTGCCGAGGGTGCGCGCGAGTGCGCCCAGCGATCCGAGAATCGACCGCACGCGGTCAGGGTTGCCCGGCAACTGCAAGATGACATGCTCTAACACCTGGTGAAAGCGTTCCATCCTTTCGAGCTGGGTCTCGTTGGGCGTCAAAGTGAGCGCGTACCGAGCCGCGGTCGGTCCGAACATGTGGCGCAGACCGGGGCGAGCGACGACGGTGCGCTGACCGGTGCTTGGGTCAATCGCCACGATCCGCCGGGGGACGTCGACGCTGACCCCACCAACCGAGTCAACGAGTCCTGCAAAGGCTAAGCGGTCCATCACCAGGACGGTGTCGACCCATACCCCTAACTGCATGCCCACTTGTTCAGCGATCGTCTCGGGCCTCCAACCGCCCTCCATGGCCAGAGTCACGGTGCCGGATTCAGCGATGTCCATCGACAGTCCCGGTTGGAGATCGACCCAGGAACCGGTGGGATTAACGTTGTGGGCTCCCAACAGAACAGCTCCGGCGATGGCTCCTGTGTCATCGCGAGCCGCGATCAACGCCGTGGACTCAACGGTTTCCAGAGCTGGGGAGTCGTCAGGAGTGGGGACGACCTCGGGGGCCGGTAGGGCGCGCACCAGAATCGCAACGACGATGAGGATCCCTGCCAGGGCCAACCCGCCGATCCCCACGAGCAATCTCCGGCTCATCATCGATACGGACACCTCGCATTATGGGGCCCCAGGGCCCGACTCTTAGCCACTCGTTTCGGCAGACGGTGATAGACGCGGATAGACGTCTTGTGCGTGAATATACGCTGCGACGGCTTCGGGCACGTACGCGCGGATGTCATTTCCGGCCGCCAATGCTGCGCGAATGCGCGATGACGATATGTCGGGAGCATCGACGTCGAGGATCCTCTCAACCAGCGGCAGTCCGGCGGCAGGCGGCTCGGCGCCGGACCGCCGAACCGCGACGACCCTGACGTAGTCGGCCAGAGCAGTCGCGTCCTTCCAGCCGGGTAGGAGTGCGGCCGCGTCGGTGCCGAGGATGAAGAATATTTGGGCAGGATGTGGGTGCGCCTCGCGCAGCGCGCGGACAGTGTCGATGGAATAGGTGGGCCCGGGCCGATTCACTTCCTCGCGACTCACGGACACGACCGGATCGTCACGGCAGGCGGCTTCGGCCATCGCACATCGGTCGCGAGCTGGTGCGACCACGCGGCCGTGCTTTTGCCACGGGTCGCCCGCGGGCAACAGGTACAAGTGGTCGAGTTGCAGAACGTCCACGACTCGATGGGCGACGTGGAGGTGGCCTAAGTGGATCGGGTCGAAGGTGCCCCCTAGCACTCCGACCCGGCGTGGCGTGTTCACACGCGAGTTCGACTAGCGATCAGCGTTGAGGCGCGTGATGAAGAAGAGGATCAGCAAGAAGGCGGCCAGCACGATTGCCCCGTAGGTCCAGTCGTTAGCGAAGTACGCAACGTCATACGGAACGGGGTTGCTGAGGCTAGACCCGCCGGGGAATTCTGTCGCACCGGGATCGAGAGCTGCAGATGCTGGCACCATGACACTGATAATAGCCATACACGGTCGGGAATGTCAGGATCGAACCTGCCCATTCCCGCGGACGATGTACGTGGTAGTGGTCATTTCCGACAGCCCCATGGGCCCACGAGCATGCATTTTCTGGGTGGAGATGCCAATCTCGGCGCCGAACCCGAATTCTCCCCCGTCAGTGAACCTCGTCGAGGCGTTGATGACGATGGCTGCCGAATCCACCTGCGCCACGAATCGATCGATCGCGTCGGCATCTCGGGCGATGATCGCTTCGGTGTGGCCGGAGGAGTAGCGACTGATGTGGTCGGTGGCGGCCTCGACCGAGTCGACGACGGCGGCGGCAATGTCCAGAGAGAGATACTCGGTTGTCCAGTCGTCGTCGCCAGCGGCCACGACGTCAACGCCCACCGGAGTTCCGGCCTCCCGCCATGGGGCATCCCCATGGATGGTGACTCCGCGGGCATCGAGGGCCTTCACCGCGCGCGGGAGGAACTCGTCGACCACGGCCGCGTGAACCAATACCGTCTCGGCCGCGTTACAGACGCTGGGCCTTTGAGTCTTGGCGTTGAGGAGAATGTCGAGGGCCTGGTCGAGATCCGCTGAGGCGTCGACGTAGATGTGGCAGTTACCTACTCCGGTCTCGATCACCGGAACAGTAGCGTTCATGACGACCGAGTCAATCAGGCCTGCTCCCCCGCGCGGAATAACAAGATCCACCAGTCCCCGGGCAGTGATGAGGTCGGTGACAGATTGGTGGGAGGTCGAGGGAATCTGGCTGATCGCATCGGCAGGCACATCAGTGTCGGCGAGCGCCTCACGCATGACCGCTACTAGTGTGCCGTTGGATTCAGCTGCCGATGAGGACCCGCGCAGCAGAACCGCGTTCCCACTCTTGAGGGCCAGGACGGCCGCGTCGACCGTAACGTTCGGTCGCGCCTCGTAGATCATCCCAATGACGCCAAATGGAACCCGCACCTGGCGGAGGTCGAGCCCATTAGGAAGTCGGTAACCGCGCACGATCTCGCCAACCGGGTCAGGCAAGGCCACGACTACATCAACTGCATCAGCTATCGCGACGATGCGTTCTGGGGTCAAGGACAGCCTGTCAATGATTGACTCGCTGGTTCCGGCTTGCCGGGCCCGCTCGACATCGACGACGTTGGCGGCCACGATGCGTGCGATTGTGGCCGGGTCACGCAAGTACGTCGCGACGGCACGAAGTGCGCCGTCCTTCTGAGCGCGGGTCAGCGAGCGCAGGGTCCGGGCCGCTTGGCGAGCGCTGCGGGCGGCACTGGTCACAGAGTTGGTCACGCCCCCAGACTACCTGGCCTGCAGTCCAGGTAGGGCGTTCATGCCTGTCGGGAGGATGTTGCCGCGTCGGGAGTTTCGGCGACCAAGACTAGATCGTCGCGGTGAATCAGTTCCCGTTCGTAGGCGCTGCCGAACTCTGCCGCAAGGTCGCGCGTGGACCGGCCGAGTAGACGAGGTACATCGCGGCTCGAGTAACTGCTGATGCCCCGAGCCACTGCCCGGCCGGTTGGGTCGACGAGCACCACGGGGTCTCCGGCGTCGAAGTCTCCTTCGATGGCGGTCACGCCTGCGGGCAACAGGGAGGCCCCACGTTCGACCACTGCGGCCACCGCCCCCGCGTCCAGATAGACAGTCCCCTGCACCTCGGTGGCGTGCTCAAGCCACAGTAAGCGAGTCGGGCGCCGCTTGCCGGTGGGGTGAAATAGGGTTCCGACGGGTTCGCCGAGAAGCGCCTCGTCGGCGTGGGCCGGTGACGTGACGACAACGGGTATGGCGGCCCCAGTCGCGATGCGGGCAGCCGCCACCTTGGTGCGCATGCCACCACTCCCCACGCGACTGACGCTACCTCCGACCGTGACGTTGCCGAGCGCGTCGGCGTCTTCAACGTCACGCACGGGTTGGGCACCCGGCTCGTCCGGGGGGCGGTCGTAGAGGCAGTCCACGTCGGACAGGATTACCAGTGCTTCGGCGTGCACCAGGTGCGCGACGAGGGCGGCGAGGCGATCGTTGTCACCCATCTTTAACTCGACAGTCGCGACCGTATCGTTCTCGTTGACAATCGGTACGACTCCGAGGTCCAGAAGTCGGTCCAAGGTGCGTTGGGCGTTGCGGTAGTGGACGCGTCGGCCAACATCGTCGGCCGTCAGCAACACCTGGGCAACAGCGAGACCGTGGCGAGCAAACTGGGCACTGTAGGTGTGGATCAGGATTCCTTGCCCCACGGCTGCAGCGGCCTGGGCGGTCGCCAAGTCACGGGGACGATCCTTCAACTGCAGCGGCCCAATGGCTGACGCCACCGCCCCACTCGACACCAACACGACCTGCCGACCACCCCGCATGTGGGTGGCGATGACGTCGGCAAGCAATTCCAGCCGAGATTGATCTATCCGACCGTCCGGGGTCGTCAGACTCGACGACCCAGCTTTAACGACCACGCGACGGGCGTGAGCGATTCGTTGGCGCAGGTCGCTCATCAGCGACCCTCATCGAAGCGCACGTCGGTACCGCGCGGACCGCTAGCGTCCAGGTCGCCGGCGGCGATCGACGGGTGCCAGTCGAACACGACCGCGTCGTGCTCGGGGCCAATGACGACAGTTGCCCCCGGAGTAGCCCCGAGTCGAGCCAGCTCGTCTTCTACTCCGAGTCGCGCCAACCTATCGGCGAGGAATCCGACGGCCTCGTCGTTACTAAAGTCAGTTTGGCGGACCCAACGCGTTGGCTTCGCCCCCCGCACGCGATAGGTGTCGCCTTCCACCGTCACGCTGAACTCTGGCCCGTCGACAGGAGCTGGAGTGATGCGAATGTTCTCCACGAGTTCCGGCTCGTCGGTGTCGACCGGCCGCAGGGAGGCCACTGCGGCGGCGAGAGCGTGACCAAGTCGATCTACACCCTCGCCCGTCACGCTCGACACGACAAACGTCGGCCAGCTCCATCGGTCGGTGATGTCGCGTTCCACGAAGGTTGCCAGTTCGGCGGCCTCGGGAATGTCGACCTTGTTGAGCACCACGAAGCGGGGGCGGTCCTGCAGGCCCCCACGAGCGGCGAGTTCTGCCTCGATGACTTCCAAGTCGCTCACGGGGTCACGCCCGGGTTCGAGGGTGGCGCAGTCGACGACGTGAACGAGCACGTGGCAACGTTCGATGTGACGCAGGAACTCGTGTCCCAAACCCTTACCCTGGCTCGCTCCGGGAATCAGCCCGGGCACATCCGCCATGGTGAACACTTCAGACCCCGCCCGCACGACGCCCAGGTTGGGAATCAACGTGGTGAACGGATAGTCGGCAATCTTGGGCCGCGCCGAACTCATGCGGGCGATCAGGCTGGACTTGCCAGCAGACGGATACCCGACGAGACCAACGTCCGCGATCGTCTTCAGTTCAGCCACAATGGTGACGTCGTCGCCGGGTTCACCGAGGAGGGCGAATCCTGGCGCCTTGCGTCTCGGGCTAGCCAGGGCTGCGTTTCCGAGCCCACCGCGCCCGCCCGCCGCGATCACGTGCCGGGCACCCGGGCGCACCAGGTCGGCGACCACTTGGTCGTTTGTGTCTTTGATGACTGTGCCGATCGGCACTCGTAGTTCAATGTCGGTTCCGTTGGCTCCGGACCGATGGCCCCCTTGCCCGGGCCGACCGTTGTCGGCGCGCCGGTGAGGCGAGCGGTGGAGTTCTACCAGGCTGCGAACATTGCTGTCGGCGACGGCGACGATGCTGCCGCCGTTGCCACCATTGCCGCCATCCGGGCCACCGAGCGGCTTGAACTTTTCGCGATGAATGGAGGCACACCCGTGCCCTCCATCACCAGCGGTGGCGTGGACGACTACGCGGTCAACAAAGGTTGCCACGGTTCAGCGCGCTCCTTGGGCTGCGGTGGCTACTCCGCAGCAACGTTGACAACCCGGCGTCCTCGCCGAGTGCCGAAGTTCACGGTGCCAGCGGCCAGGGCGAAGAGTGTGTCATCGCTGCCGCGGCCGACGTTCTCGCCAGGATGGAAGTGGGTTCCGCGCTGGCGGACGATGATCTCACCAGCGGAAACGAGTTGGCCACCGAAGCGCTTGACTCCGAGACGCTGCGCGTTCGAGTCACGACCGTTACGTGTACTCGATGCACCCTTCTTATGTGCCATGTCGCTACTTACCCGCCCTAATCTCGGTGACCTTGACGCGTGTGAGGGCCTGACGGTGGCCCTGTTTGCGCCGGTAGCCAGTCTTGTTCTTGTACTTACCGACGATGATCTTTTCACCCTTGATGTGATCGATGATTTCGCCCGTCACGGACGTGGCATCGAGCACCTCTCGGTCGTGGGTCACAGTGTCCCCATCGACGAGCAGAACAGCCGGAAACGTCACTGTCGCGCCCGGCTCGCCCTCGAGCCGATCGACGGTAACTTCATCGCCCACGGACACCTTTTCTTGGTGGCCGCCAGCACGAACGATCGCGTACACAGTGGTGCTCCTTGCTCGCGGTAATCCTCGCAGTGCAGCACGCACCGCTTCAGTGGTCACATCGGATGAGTCGGACTCTGCGTGCCGGGGATTCCCTCCGACGCTAGCGCGTCAGGTGGTGATGTCCAGTTCGGCAGGGACAGGCACAACGCTTCCCTATGTTACGTCATGAGAGTCCGGGTCGGTCAAGGGGGAGCCACTATCGGCCTCGTGCTCTTCGAAGTCTTCGAGGTCTTCGATGAGCTTCTGTTTACGCTTCGCCTCAGCAGGATCCACGATTCCACTAACTACCCGAGTCGCCTGGTCGGCGCCAGCCTCGGGCTCGGAGTCTGCCTTCTGCAGTACAGACTGATCGGCACCCAGATCAGCGTCCTGGGTCAGGTTGTCAGCAGGCGACTTGTCGAGTGGCATTTCATCGGCGACCACTGCAGCACGTCCACCTGGTTCTTCGCCGTCGGCCTCCAGTGAGCCTTCGGAATCCGGGGCGGTTGCGTGGATCGGGGCTCCCGGAATGGGAGCGCCGGGAGGCGCTCCGGGGATCGGGCCAGCAGGTCGGGGACGTTTGCGAGCCGGAGGGCGTTCGGGCTGACCGTGAGCTACTGGGTCGCTCGAGACTTTCACTCCCCTGCCGTTGCAGGCCTCACAGGGTTCGCTGAACACTTCCAGTAAACCTTGACCGATCTTCTTGCGCGTCATCTGCACCAGGCCCAACGACGAAACTTCAGCCACTTGGTGTTTGGTGCGGTCACGACCGAGGCATTCCATCATCCGTCGGAGCACCAAGTCTCGATTGCTCTCGAGGACCATGTCGATGTAGTCGATGACGATGATTCCACCGATGTCGCGCAACCGTAGCTGGCGGACGATCTCTTCAGCGGCCTCGAGGTTGTTTTTCGTGACGGTTTCTTCGAGGTTGCCGCCCTGTCCGGTGAACTTCCCGGTGTTGACATCGACGACGGTCATCGCCTCGGTGTCATCGATGACCAGCGACCCTCCCGACGGCAGCCAGACTTTGCGGTCGAGCGCCTTGGCTAGCTGTTCATCAATGCGTAGTGCGTGGAACACGTCCTCGTTGTCAGCCCAGCGGGACACCTTTGTGGCCAACTCAGGGGCGACATCGTTGATGTAGTTTTCGATGGTGTTTGTGGCCCCACGACCCGCGACCACGAGCTTCTCGAAATCGGCATTGAAAATGTCGCGCACGACCCGCAGCGCCAGATCAGGCTCTTGGTACAGCAAAGACGGTGCCTTCTGCGACTTCTGCTTCTGCTGCAGGACTTCCCAATGGCCCATCAGGCGTTCGACGTCCTGACAGATCTGCTCTTCGGTCGCGTTCTCGGCAGCGGTTCGAACGATAACCCCGGATTCCTCGGGCACAACCCCGCGCAAAATCTTGCGCAAGCGCGCTCGTTCCTTGTCAGGCAGCCGCCGACTGATGCCGGTCATCGACCCGCCAGGCACGTAGACGAGGTAGCGACCTGGTAAAGACACTTGGGACGTCAAGCGAGCACCCTTGTGCCCGACGGGGTCCTTCGTCACCTGCACGATGACCGGGTCGCCCGACTTGAGCGCCTGCTCGATGCGCTTGGGCTGGCCTTCGAGACCGGCGGCGTCCCAATTGACTTCACCCGCGTACAACACGGCATTGCGGCCCCGACCGATGTCGACGAACGCTGCCTCCATGCTGGGAAGAACGTTCTGCACTCGACCGAGGTAGACGTTGCCCACCATCGTCGTGTGGGTGTTTTGGGAGACATAATGCTCAACGAGCACGTCGTCTTCGAGTACCGCGATTTGAGTGCGCCCGTCGCGTTCTCTGACGACCATTACTCGTTCGACTTCTTCACGGCGAGCCAGGAACTCCGCCTCGGTCAGGATTGGTGCTCGACGCCGGCCGGCCTCACGACCTTCACGGCGGCGTTGCTTCTTGGCTTCGAGACGCGTCGAGCCCTTGACAGTGGTGACTTGGTCAGCGCCGGTGCCCCGATCGGTCGATTCCCGCACGTCACTGTCGGGCGCGTCGCCCTCACCGGAGCGGCGACGGCGACGGCGGCGGCGGCTCGAACCACTGCCGGAACCTTCACCGTCATCGTCGCTGTCGTCAGCCGCGTCGGCGGCCGCTGCACCATGCTCGCCGGCTTCTTCAGCCGGGTCGGACTTATCGGAGTCCTTCTTGCGCTTGCGTTTGCGCTGGTTGCGCTTCTTCTTGGAGTCGCCGTCGTCGGCATCCTGGTCGCGATCGTCTTCGCGATCGCGTGGGCGCTGTTTCTCTTCGGTCCGGGTCGGATCACTATCGCTCGCGCTAGAACGGCCGCGACCGGATTCTGTCGACCCGGTGGGGGCGGCAAGGGTGGTAGGCGGAGCTTGGAAGAGGGCCACTGTGGCGCGTGGCCTGGTAGCTACCTCGCGGGGGGCCTCAACTGCCGGGGCAGGCGCGGGGGCGGGCGCTGATGGGGCTGCTGCGAAGGGGCTGGCGAGGGGGTCGGGCGCCCCAGCCGGGCGTCCCGCGGCGCGGCGACGACGACGCGGCCTGTCGCCAGTTTCGTCGGCGGGGCGAGAATCGCTCCCGGATTCTACGGATGCTGTAGAGTCCACCGATTCTTGATCGGTTGATGATGTGGTGTCGGAGTTGTCATGTCCGAGCATGGGAATGCTCCTGATCTGAGTGTGTCAGAGCCGACCGGCGCAACGTCTCGGGTCCCGGCATGCACGTGGGTCACCGTCGTTGCTCCTTTCTGTCGTCTGTCACGTTCTCGGTAGGCGGCCACGGATGGCCGCGAAAGCTTGTTCGTGCGCCGGTTGCGCAGTCTTTGGTCAGACGCTGTGCCTCACGAGGGAGTGCTGTTCGCGTTCCTGCGATCTACCTCAAGCGGGTCGCTCACAGCCCGCGCATCTGCTGATAGCTGACCTTGGGCCAGCCGCGTGACCCGCGGGGGCAGTGGCGGCTCGAAGTCGGCTACTGAGTGCAGCGCGGCGACAACGTCGTCGGGTCGCACTGACGGTGTTCCGTGAGCGACGACCACCTTGAGTATGGCACACGGTTGATTCGATGCGTGGTTCTGCGCCGAGTTCGTGTCGGTGCGGTCATTCGCGCCGGCGTCGACCTCTGCGTGCACCACGGCGGAACGTGCGTCGAAGTGACGACGGCCTGATTTCGTCATTCGGGACACCATGACCTCATCGGCTGCCATGAGTTGTGTGACTGCCGTTGCCAGTTCAGGGTCCGCCACCCCGGGAAACTCGATCCTCCATTCGCTCGCCTCGAGCCGGCCGACGAAGTCGGGGGTGAGTGCCTCCACTGCCTCAACAATGTCCAGGCCCGGCGGCATCGCATCGTTGAGCGCTGGCGCCAGCGTCTCCAGGTCAATCGGGGCGGCCAGGCCGATCTCCACGTACTCGGCTTCGCTCGCCGACCCGGTAGCGGCAGCGTTGGCGTAGGAGATTTTGGGGTGCGGCCGGAATCCGGCAGAGTAAGCCATGGGAACGTCGACTCGTCGCAGCGCCCGTTCGAAGGCGCGCTGGAAGTCGCGGTGGCTCGAGAACCGCAACGGCCCGCGCTTGGCATAGCGCAAACGGATTCGCATGACCGGTGGCACGTATTCACGCCCAGGGTCGCGGGCGGGGGGAACCACGATGTGCCTCCAGAACTTCGTTGATGACGGGTGCGACGGCGTCGACTACTGGGAGTTGATGACCGTCAGGGGCAGCAGCGAGCGACCGGTGGGACCGACTTGGATTTCAGTTCCCATCTGGTCGCACACACCGCAGTCGAAGCACGGGCTCCACCGGCAGTCGTCTACTTCATCCTCATCGAGGGCCGCTTGCCAGTCGTCCCACAACCATTGCCGGTCGAGTCCTGAATCGAGATGGTCCCACGGTAGAACTTCAGTTTCGCCGCGTTCTCGAGTGGTGTACCAGTCGAGATCGACTGGCGTGTCAGACAGTGCAGTGGCGGCGGCCTGCGCCCAGGCATCGAAGGAGAAGTGTTCGCTCCACCCATCGAATCGGGCACCTTGGCGCCACACCTGCTCGATGACCGCACCCACTCGGCGATCGCCGCGGCTGAGGAGGCCTTCGATGATGCCTGGGCGGCCATCGTGGTAGCGAAACCCGATGGATTTGCCGACTTCCCGATTGGACCGGATCGCGTCGCGCAGGCGCCCTAGGCGGGCGTCGGTGGACTCCCAGTCGAGCTGGGCAGCCCACTGGAACGGTGTGTGCGGTTTGGGCACAAATCCGCCGATGGACACGGTGCAGCGAATATCTCGGCGGCCGCTGACTTCCCGTCCGGCGCGAATCACTGCCGTCGCCAGGTCGGCGATCTCCAAGACGTCCTCATCGGTTTCGGTCGGTAGGCCGCACATGAAGTACAACTTCACGTTGCGCCAGCCGTTGGCGTAGGCCGTCGACACGGTTCGGATGAGGTCGTCTTTGCTGACCGTCTTGTTGATGACCTTGCGGATGCGTTCAGAACCGCCCTCGGGCGCGAACGTCAACCCGGAGCGCCTGCCGTTGCGGGTCAGTTCGTTGGCAAGAGTAACGTTGAAGGCATCGACGCGGGTGGACGGCAACGACAGACTAGTGTTGGTGCCCTCATAGCGGTCGGCTAGCTGTCGGGCAATCTCGGCGATCTCGGAATGGTCGGCACTCGATAGGCTGAGCAGGCCCACTTCATCGAATCCGGTTGCGGTCAGGCAATTCGCCACCACCGATCCCACAGTCTCAATTGAGCGCTCTCGGACCGGACGGGTGATCATCCCCGCTTGACAGAAGCGGCATCCCCGCGTGCACCCGCGGAAAATCTCCACCGACGCCCGTTCATGGACAGTTTCGGCCAGCGGAACGAGCGGGGCCTTCGGATAGGGCCACTCGTCGAGGTCCATCACGGTGCGCTTGGCGACCCGCCACGGCGCTTCGGGCCGTAGGGGGGCGACACGACTGATGCGGCCGTCAGGTAGGTAGTCGACGTCGTAGAAGCTCGGAACGTATACGCCTTCGACTTGCGCCAGGCGGGACAGCAACTCTTCCCTACCCCCGGGCGACCCTTCCTGCTTGAAGTCGCGCACCGCATCGGTAATGTCGAGGGCGACTTCTTCTCCATCTCCGAGCACGGCTGCATCGATGAACCGCGAGATCGGTTCCGGATTGAACGCCGCGTGCCCGCCAGCGATCACCAAAGGATGGTCATCACGGTCAGCGGCGTGCAGGGGGATTCCGGCCAGATCGATAGCGGTCAGCATGTTCGTGTAGCCAAGTTCGGTCGAGAACGAGATTCCGAAGACGTCGAAGTCCCCGACCGGACGATGTGCATCAACGGTGAACTGGCCGACGCTGTGTTCACGCATCAGAGATTCGAGGTCTGGCCACACCGCGTAGGTCCGCTCAGCGAGCGTGTCGTCGCGCTCATTGAGCACTTCGTAGAGGATTTGAACACCCTGGTTGGGCAATCCCACTTCATAGGCGTCTGGGTACATGAGAGCCCAACGGACTTCCACCGACTCCCACGGCTTCACGCACGCGTTGAGTTCGCCGCCCACGTACTGCACGGGCTTGTTGACGCGGGCGAGCAACGGTTCTAGTTGGGTGAAGATGCTGTGATCGGCGGCCAGATAGTTCTTCGACACCCGTCTAGGGTACGCGCCGCCCCGTCAACGACGCAGATGCACCACGGCCGCCCGAGGAAGACTACTGCCGACTGCGCAGGTGGACGCACTGCAGCAATCCGATCCCGATCCACGCTGCGAACATCGACGTGCCTCCATACGACACGAATGGTAGGGGCACTCCCGTCACGGGCATGATTCCTAGATTCATCCCAATGTTCTCGAAGCCCTGGAACGCGAACCAGCACACGACGCCCATGGCAACGAGTCGCCCGAAACCGTCGTGGGCGTTCCGGGCGATCTGAACTCCGCGCCAAATCACGAGTGCTAGCAGTCCGATGATGAGAGCTGAACCGACGAGGCCGAGTTCCTCGGCCGCCACGGAGAACACAAAGTCGGTCTGCTGGTAGGGGACGAAGGCGCCCTGGGTTTGGGGACCGTTGAATAGGCCTTGCCCGAAGAGCCCTCCCCCTCCGATTGCGACCCGGGCCTGATACACGTTGTAACCCACGCCCTGAATATCGGCGTCCGGGTGCAGGAACGTCAGCAGGCGATCAACCTGATACTGGCTGAGCACACCGATAGCCAAGGAGACGGCGGAGAGTGCGGCGCCGCCGCCGAGCAGTCCCGCGATCCAGCGTGCGCGCACGTTGGCGGCGGCCAGAACGGCCACGGCGATGGCCGCAATCACGAGAGCGGTTCCGAGATCCGACTGCAAGATGATGATGGCGATGGGCCCGGCAGCCCAAATCAGAGCCAACCGGACATCGGAGTCCCTTGGCGAGCCGAAACCCACGTCACGTTCGGACAACACCATCGCCATCGCCAAAATCACCACGACCTTGGCCAGTTCTCCGGGCTGCAAGGTAAAGCCCGCTGGCAGGGTGAGCCAGGCTCGTGCACCGCTGATCTCGGTACCGAGCGGACTCAGCACAACGAGGAGCAGGAACACCACTGCCCCGTAAACGATCGGCGTATATGCCCGCAGGATTCGGTAATCGAGGCGAGTGACGGCCACTCCGAGCGCAATGGCGATGACGATGTTAAGTAGTTGCTTGTTGAAGAACAGATTCGGACTCAGATCCTGGCCGACGAGTCGCCCCGCAGTGGCCGACCACACGAGAACCGCCCCGATCAGCGATAGCGCGAGGGCCGCCCCAAACAGGGTGAGGTCGTAGCGCCGAATCTGAGCGAGGGCTCCCCTCAAGCCACGCTTGAAACTGACCGTTCGGGCGGTGGCCTGTGGTCGCCTGTGCACCACGACAACGTCGGGAGACCGGGAAGGCGTAGAGGTCGAGGTCTCGCTGTGAGTAACCGGGTTGAAGCTGCGGGCTGGCCTAGGATCAGGCGTCAAGGTATCCGACACGTCAGCCACCAGCCCCGTCTTCCCGAACGATTCCCAGGACACCTGAGCGACTCGCTCCTGACTGTTCGGGTGCCGGAGAAGGCTCCTGCACGAGTTGCCCGCCGCTCATCGGCGTGGGCCGCGCGGTGGGGTTTTGCGTGGTGGGAGTTTGCGTGGACGGGGAGGGGACCGGCCTGGCAGGCTCACCACTTTCGGCGGGAACCGGGTCGCGTTGCGGGGCCCGCAGGCCATCGGCGGCCACATCGGGCAGGGCCGAATTCGGTTGCCCACCGGCGAAGACCGACTTGGATGGGTCGACGACTGACCCCTTCACCCCAAAGATGGCCTCGTAAATGGCACGCACACTCGGGCCGCATGTCTCCGATCCGGTCCCGCCCTGGGCTACCACGCACGTAACTGTGTAGCGGGGATTGTTGGCGGGGGCGAAACTCGACACCCACGCTGTCGACACCTTGCCCTCGACTTCTGCCGTGCCCGTCTTCGACGCGATGGGGATCTCCCGCAACGGGAAGCCCGCAAGAGCTCCCGACATGGTCCCGTTGCGGCTGGTGTCGACGAGTGCCTCGGTCATGTACGACAGGACTGCCGGGTCAACGTCGAGTTGGCCGATCACTTCGGTGTCGAATGTCTCTTCGACGGTTCCGTCCTGAGCGATGACCGCCTTGGCGACCCGCGGACGATAGAGGGTCCCTCCGTTGGCCAACGCGCTGTAGGCGAGATCAACCTGCAGCGGAGTCACCATGGTGTCGCCCTGACCAATGGCGAAGTTGAGTGCATCTCCGCCGCGCAGTTTGTCGCCGTCGATGCAGAACTCCTTGGCGTACGAGGTCAACAGACGGTTGCGATCCGGTGTTTCTTCCGGATAGCCGTTCTTGGCCCGAGCGCAGTAGGTGTCTTTCATCTCCTCGTAGAACGCTTTGCGGTACTCCCGCCCGGGAAGGCGTCCGGCATATTCTCCCGGCAAATCGATGCCGGTCGCTTGGCCGAGTCCGAAACTGCGGGCTGTATTGAGGATGTGTTCTGCCGGGGTTCCCGTGGGGTTGAGTCCGCCGTCCTTGAGCCACATGTCATGGGCGAATTTGTAGTAGACGGTGTCGCAGGAGACCGACAACGCCTTCGCGAGGCTGATGCTGCCGTAGGCCCGGGACTCGTAGTTGCTGAAGCTGCGACCGCCCACCGCGTAGGCACTCGGGCACGGATAGGACGCCCCCATCGAGTACCCGGCCTTGACTGCGGCGGCAGTAGTAATGATCTTGAACGTGGATGCGGGTGCGTAGAGGCCTTGCAGTGCCCGGTTCAGCAGCGGCTGCGAGTTCTTTTCGCTAGTGAGTTTGTCGTAGTTGGCCTGGCTGATCCCACCGATCCAGACTTCCGGGTCGAACCGCGGGAAACTGGTCATGGCCAGGACGTCCCCGTTGGTGACGTCCTGCACGATGATGGCGCCCGAGTCGGCTGGCCGGCCAGCCGTCCGAGCTCGCTGATACGCCAACTTGGCTTGCTTCTCGACGACTCCTTGGAGACGGGCGTCGATAGTGGTGACCAAATTGCTGCCCGGTTGGGCCGGGTCGTCGCGTAGCACGTTCGTCACCGCACCTGACCTCGACACCGAAACCCGCTTGAGGCCCGCCTGGCCAGCCAGGTACTGGTCGTATTGTTGTTCGAGACCAGCCCGACCGGTGACAGTCACCGCTGCGGTGGACGCGTCGATACCGCGCTCGCGCATTTCTTCTTCGGTGAGCTGGCCGAGGTAACCCACCACGTGCTCGGCCGTCGCCCCGAACGTCTTCGGGTACGCCCGGGTTGGTCTCAACTCGGCTGAAATAGCCGGAAACTGGTTGGCCTGCTCCATCAACTGCAGCCCCAACTCTTGGGGGACATCATCGGCAACCACGACCGGCTGTTCCCGCGGGCCGTTCCAACACACCGGCTGCGCCGGCGCCCCCGGAGTGCCGCACGGCTTCATCCGGTCGACGAGGTGGTCGTAGGTGGTGCCGAGGCGTTCAGCCAGACGGGACAACTGATCTTTACCACCGTCTTTGGAGCGATCGAGCTCGTACCGGTCGACTGTCACTGTCAACGTCGATCGATTCCCCACAATCGGCCGCCCGGCCTGGTCGAGGATCAACCCGCGCTGGGCGGCGACCGGTACTTCTCGGACGCTGTTGGCCACAGCAGCGTTGACGTAGCGGTCGTCGCTGCCTAGTTGCATCCATGCGGCCCGCACCAACAGGGTCGCCATGAGCGCTAGGACCAGCACCTGCACGATGACGAGTCTTCCGTCCCGACGAACCGTGCGACCGCGCGATTCACCGGTACGCCAACCTAGTCGGGGCCAGCGTTCCCAAGGAGAAAGTTGGTCCTTCACGCCAGCCTCCCCTCATCGACAGCTCCGCGGTAGATCGCCCCGATGGGTCGGCTGAGCAGGGCCGCGAGCAGTGCGCAATACACCGCTTGGGTCACCACAATCACCGGTAGCGCCGACCACATGACTTCAGGATTTCCGATGAATGCGCTAGTTAGCGCCAACGCCACGCTGACCGCACCCCCAATTGCCCCGATTGAGGCAACCAGGGGCCAGTCTGCTGGCCCAGGTTGCATGCCCAGCATGGCGACACCGAACCCGACGAGAGCATAGATGGCCGCAGTTTGGCCCACTGATCCGGCTGCTGGTGGGGCCACATCGACGAGCACACCCGTCCCGAATCCGAGAATCGCTCCGTTCGCCGGCCCTGCCGCCATCGCCAGCAACACTAAGACGACCAACACCAGATCAGGCGTGGCCCCTGGCAGGCCGATCCGGCTCAACAACGTGACTTGAACGATAAAGGCGGTGAGTATCACCGTCACCGCGACTGTCGCGCGAGCTGCCGTCATGCGGGCGGTCACGAGGCTGGCTCCGCTGGCGGGGTTGTGCCCTCGGGTGTGCCCTCGACCGGGGGCGCGGACGGCACCA
>CBFGTA010000017.1:0-27012 GCA_965651595.1 uncultured bacterium
TTGACCTCTTCCTTCTCGTGGATCAGCGTCAGTGGACTTCCACCGTCAAGCGTGTAGGTCGCGACGGTCGGTTCCACACACACGCGCAGGCACGAATCGCGGAACATCAACGAAAACGTCATCCGGGTCATCGTCGGCGGCAGAGTGGGACGAAACGACAGATGGTCGTCCATCTGTCGCATGCCACCGAAACCCATGACCAGCCCAGTCCACGTGCCAGCCAGGGCCGCCAAGTGGATTCCGTCGCGGGTGTTCTCTTGCAAGTCTGTCAAGTCGATTGCTGCTGTCTCCATCAGATAGTCGAGCGCGAGTTCCCGATGCCCGACTTCTGCAGCAATCACGGCCTGGGTGGCGGCCGACAACGATGAGTCTCGTACAGTGATCGCCTCGTAGTACGAGAAGTTGCGGATTTTTTGCTCCCGCGAGAACCGCTCTGGACGCATATGCATGGCCAGAACCAAGTCGGCCTGTTTGACGACCTGTTTGCGGTACAAATCGAAGTAGGGAAAGTTCAGGAGCAGCGGGTACTGCTTGACTTCGGTGTTGTCGAAGTCCCACACCTCGTGATGTGTGAAGCCTTCAGACTGCGGATGGACGCCGAGTTCTTCGTCGTACGGGATCGCCATGGCGGCCGCTGCCTGAGCCCACAGTTCCCGTTCTTGCGGACTGACCGACAAGGCTGCTGCCTCAACCGGGTGACGGGCGGCCACGTGAGCGGCTACCCGCAGATTCTGCTCAGCCATCAGGTTCGTATAGATGTTGTTGTCAACAACTGCCGTGTATTCGTCCGGGCCGGTCACGCCGTCGATGCGAAATTCTGTCGGCGTCCGAAAATGACCCAGAGACATCCAGAGTCGGGCCGTTTCGACGAGGACTTCCAGGCCGACCGTTCTTTCGAACTCTGTATCGCCAGTGGCATCCACGTAGCGGATCAGCGCGTCGGCAACGTCGGCGTTGATGTGGAAGCCTGCCGTTCCGGCGGGCCAGTACGACGAACATTCGGCACCGGTGATGGTCCGCCAGGGGAACGACGCGCCAGCGAGCCCGAGTTGAGCCGCCCGCTCGCGGGCAGCCGGCAAGGTGGAATGCCGCCAACGCAACGCATCCGCAGCGGCTTCCGGGCGGGTGTGAACCAAGATCGGCATGACGAAGACCTCGGAATCCCAGAATGCGTGCCCCTGGTAGCCCGGGCCGGTCAACCCCTTCGCGGGGATAGCCCGGCCTTCGGCTCGAGCTGAAGACTGAAGAACATGGAACAGCGAGAAACGAACGGCCTGCTGCAAGTCGGCGTCGCCGTCGCACTTTACGTCAGAGCGGCGCCAGAAGTCATCCAGGTAGCGAGCCTGCTCCTTCAACAAGCCCTTCCATCCGGAGTGGCGGGCCGAGACCAGTGCGGCATGCACTTGATCACGTAGCGCTGGTAGAGAACGTGTACTCGACCAGCCATAAGCCACATACTTGATGATCCGCACTGATTGGCCCGGTTCGAGCTGGGCCACGGTCGTCACGCGGCTGAAGTCTTCGGCGCCTTCAGTCTCGGTCAGGATGTTGTCGGGCCCGAACACTTCGTGGTGCATTCCGGCCGCAATCAACTGCCCGCTGCCGACCGTCGAATGCACCAGAGTCGCTCGGAGACCGTCGTTCTCGTGATCAAGTGGCTGCAGCCAATGGTCGTTGGGGCTGTGACTACGGGGATCACCGCTGGCGTGAGGCAGGCTTTCGTTGGCCACGAGTTCGGACTGTACGACGATTCTCATCGGAGAATCCACGGCCTTGACTTCGTACTCGATTCCGGCAATTGCTCGCTGAGTGAACGACACGATTCTGGTGGAAGTGATGTGCACCCGCTTGCCAGTGGGAGTGATCCACATGACCTCGCGTTCAAGCACGCCGTTCTTCATGTCGAGCTTGCGCTGGTGCTTCTCCAGTAACCCGTAGCGCACGTCGAGCAACTCGTCGTCGACCATCAGCCGAATGATCTTGCCGTTGGTTACGTTGACAACCGACTCACCGGCTTCGGGGTAGCCGTAGCCAGCTTCGGCGTACGGGAGGGCTTCGACCTCGTACACGCCGTTCAAGTAGGTTCCGGGCACCTCGTGGGGCTCCCCCTCTTCGAGGTTTCCGCGCCACCCGATGTGCCCATTGGACAATGCGAACATAGATTCGGTTTGGGCTAAGACCGACAGGTCCAAGGCCGATTCGCGGATCTCCCACTCGTGGCAGGGAAATAGCGGATGTTCGATCATCTGGTGCCTCCCGCGCCACAGTTCAGAAGTCCTTCGGTCAGATACTCACCGAGGTCGCTAATAACGTCGTCGGCCCCCGCGGTGCGCAAAGATTCAGGATCCTCGAATCGATCTACACCCACCACCCAGCCAAAGTTCCCGGCCCGGGCCGCCGCTACACCTGCCTGAGCGTCTTCGAACACGGCCACCCGCTCGACGGGGGTGTCCAACAGTTCGGCGGCGTAAATGAAGGTGTCGGGGGCGGGCTTTCCTTCCAGACCTAGTTCGTGGGCGACAACGCCGTCAACCCGCACTGTGAAGTACTGCTCGGCTCCCGTCGAGATGAGTACTGCCTGGCAGTGCCGACTCCCGGAAACTACTCCCAAGGGGACGTGGCAGGCGACGGCGGCCTTCAGAAAGGCCAGGGACCCCTCAAACAGCCCGGGGCCTCGAGCGGCGAGCAACTCGGAGTACAGGTCCGTCTTCTCTTGGGCCAGAGACTCGACGTCTTCCTCGCCTCGATCGGTCCGGGTCGGAAGAGTGATGCCGCGGGAGGTGACAAAGGAGCGCACCCCCTCATCACGAGGGCGTCCGTCCACATAGCTCCGGTAGTCGTCGACCGGATCAAACGGCGCCTGCTGGTTACCAGCCTCACGTCCGTACCGAACCAAGAAGGTGTCGAACACTTGCGTCCAAGCCTCTACATGCAGCGATGCAGTGTCGGTTACTACACCGTCGAGGTCGAGCAGAACGGCTTCGATGTCAGCAGGCATCTGGGGCACGTTTCCACTCTAAGCGACACTCGGGAAGCCACGGGCTGAACTACACCCGAGTGAACAGGCATGTGGTAAAGATCTCCCATCATCGGCCGCTGAGCGAGCACCGACGCATAATGCCTGGCTCACGCGTGAGCCTTCAGTCTTTGCCCATCTTCAGGGACTTCAGGTGCAGCAAGTTGGACTTCTCTTGGTGGGGAGAATTGTCAAGGAGGTAGTCGAGCTTCACGGCCGCGCTGATAAGTGCCAAATGCGTGAAGGCCTGTGGATAGTTGCCGAGCTGCTCGCCGGTGGGCCCGATTTCCTCCGAGTACATGCCCAGGTGATTGGCGTACGTCAACATCTGCTCGAACACCAAGCGGGCCTGGCTCACTTGTCCCGCCATGGCGAGAGCCTCCACGTACCAGAACGTGCACAGCGAGAACGTTCCCTCACCGCCAGCGAGGCCATCCGGTGATGCCTCCGGGTTATAACGAAACACGAGGCTGTCTGACACGATCTCTCGGCCCATCACCCTCAGCGTCGACAGCCATCGTTCGTCACGCGGGCTCAAGAACCCCACCTGCGGCATCTTGAGCAGTGCCGCGTCGACGACGTTGGTGTCATAGTGCTGGACGAATGCTCCGATCTCTGGGTGGAAGCCACGATGCATGATCTGCTGATAGATCTCGTCGCGGGTTCCCCTCCACTGGGAGATTGGCCCGGGCAACGCCCGGTCCTCAGCGATCCGGATCATACGATCGAACGCCACCCAGCACATGAGGCGGGAATAGACGAAGTCCTTGCGGCCGCCTCGGGTCTCCCAGATGCCCTCGTCGGGACGATCCCAGTTGTCGCCCAACCACTCCATGATGCGCACGATCTGCATCCACATGTCGTGCCCGACATGGCGTCCCCGCTGATGGAGCAGGAACACAGCATCGAGCGCCTCACCATAAATGTCTAGCTGCAGCTGATCCGAAGCCCCGTTGCCCAACCGCACCGGCCGGCTTCCCATGTAGCCCTCAAGATGGTCGAGTTCGGCCTCTTCCAGCTCGGACGAACCATCGATGCGATACATCAAACGCAGCGGCCCGTTCGGGCCGGGAGCACCCTGTTGGATGCAACTGGCCAACCACCGGAGGAACCCGACCGCCTCTTCGTTGTATCCGAGTTGCATGAGGGCGTGCACGGAGAATGATGCGTCTCGCACCCAGGTGAACCGGTAGTCCCAGTTGCGCTCGCCACCGACTTCTTCCGGCAACGATGTAGTGGGCGCGGCCACGATGGCGCCGGTAGGAGCGTACGTCAACAGCTTGAGGATCATGGCTGAGCGATTGACGGTCTCGCGCCAGCGCCCCACGTAAGTGCTCTGCGACAGCCAGTCACGCCAAAACGCCACAGTGCGTTCGAAGTGCTTATTGAGCTTCTTCACCGACAGAGCACCCGCGGCCTGGTCTTCGCGCCCGGTCTGCAAGATGACTCCAGCCATTTCGCCGCTGTGCAGCGTGAAACGATTCTGGGCTGCACCGTTGGGCAGTTCCTTGCCCCGCGAGTGGTCCATCATGGCAGTCGTGTGCAGGCTGAGACTGATGCCTTTGCTCTTGAAGATTGCGTGGTGATCTTGCAGCGTGAGGTGGTGATCTGCCCGTCCATAGTCGAAGCGGGGAGCGCACTCCATCTCGAACTCGACGCTGCCTCGCACCACGCGGGCAACTCGAACAATCATGTGCTTGTCCGTGGCCTTGTGCGGCTTGTCGATCGGCATGAAGTCGATCACCTCACCGACACCATCACTAGTGAGGAATCGGGTGATCAGGACGCACGTGTCGACGAGGTATAGCTGCTTCGTGACTGCCTGGGGATCAGTGGCCCGAAGCCGGAAGTACCCGCCGCGGTCGGCATCGAGCAACGAGGCGAACACCGTCGGCGAATCAAAACGCGGGGAACAGAACCAATCGATGGTTCCATCGATGCTCACGAGGGCGGAAGTTTGTAGGTCGCCGATGAGTCCGTGGTCGGCGATAGGAGGATAGGCACTCGGTGTTGGGGTCACCCTTGGACAATAGCGATCCGCAAGGGTGAACGCTCGCACACTCAGCCTGACGACACCCCGCGGCTGCGGTCTAGGTCACGATGCCGTCGACCACTCAACTTCCTCGCGTACCCCCGCTACCTGGACAAGCTGCTCGAACTTAGGTTTGACGCCCGCACCGCTGGACTTGCGCCGGACTCGCCGCCCGATCCACGGTGCCAAGTGTTGCCCGGTCCACTCAAGGTCAGCTTTGAACTTGGCACCCCTGCCGACGGGATCTATCGGTGGCAACGGATCGTCCCAGCCCGGGTCTGGCTCGATTCCCAGGAAGTGTGCCGCTCCCCGTGCCGCCCGTTCGTGTCCGAGCGCGTTGAGGTGAAGCCGGTCTTCCGCCCACGCCCGCTCGTCGTAGAACACCCTGCCGGGAGCTAGGTCAACCAAGAAGCAGCCGTGCTGATCGGCCAGTTCGGACGTGATCTCGCTCAACATACGGATCCGGCGAGCCAGCAAACCGATGGTCTTGGACCGGTGCGAAGAGTCACCGTAGGTGAACAACATGACGTCTGCTCCGGCCCGCTGCGCTCGAAGAATCCCATACTCGAGCATGACTCGTGCGGCCGACGCCTCCCACTGGGGCCGCATCGTGTCATTGACGCCCCCCTCCAGACACAGGAGGTCGGGCTGCAGCTCGAGGGCGGCCGGGAGCTGCTCGGTGAGGATCTCGGGTAGTCGCTTGCCTCTGATAGCAAAGTTGGCGTACGCCACATCGTGGTCGGATAACTCGTCGAGTCGGAAGGCGAATCGATCCGCCCAACCCAGATAGCGGGTGTCGAGGAAACGGTCATCGAGTCCCTCGACAAATGAATCTCCTACGGCGACAAATCGTCGATAGCCAGTCACCGCTGCACCTCCTACACATTCACAGCCCGAGAGCCACCGTAACTGCAAGTCCCTAACTCGCGCCACACTCAATAGTGTCGGACTGCTCACCTGTGCCGCCACTTCCAGGATCTGCGCCACTGTGCCGCGCTGCCGAGAACTCGTTAGGGTGACTGCCATGAACTCGTCCGAGGACGACCGCACGGGATTGCGCGCATCAACTGTTCAACGCGCCAAGGCCGTCGCCGGAACGAGCCAGCAGAAGTGGAGCCGGGTTCTGCAACAGTTCCCGCGGTTGGCGCGAACAGTAACGATCGTGCGGGCCACTTTGTACGTCCAGAAGGAACAGCGAGTGAGCTTGGCGGCTGCTGGTGCTTCGTTCTGGTTGGTGCTGTCGGTCGTGCCAGCGCTCGGGGCAGCAGTGAGCCTGTTCGGGCTGGTGACCACCCCGACCGAAGGCCAAGAAATGGTCGAGCGGCTCGCCGAGATGGGGCCCGGGTCAGTCGGATCCGGAATAGGACCATTGTTGGCCGGGGCATCGGCGACGAGCGTCGGTGCCCTGTCAATTAGTTTCGCGCTCACCTTGGGGACTGCCATCTGGACAGTGTCCAGCGGAACCTACGCCCTAACCCGGAGTATCCAACTGGCCTACGGGATACCTCCCCGCAACTACTTGTTGGCCCGAGGGTGGGCGATCCTTGGCGCCCTCATCACCCTTGGATTCATCGTGGCCCTGGCGGTTGTTGTAACAGCACTGGGGCGCTGGAACCACGACATGCCGGTCTGGCTGCGCCTGATCACAGAGATTCTCGTGGAACTTCCCGCCACGTTCCTGATCTTGACGCTCCTCCTCATGGCTGTCTACCGCTGGAGCATCCATGGGGTCGCTCGCGGCCGTGAACTCATCCCGGGCGCCATCGCTGCCGCAGTGGGCCTGGCTGGCCTGTATATGGGCTTCACCTTGTACCTTGAACGGTTCAACCGCTTGCCTGACATCTACGGCGCCCTATCGTCGGTCATTATCCTGCAACTGCTGTTCTACTTCGCCGTGTACATCGTCATGATCGGAGCGATCCTCAACACCCAGCAAGCGCGCTGGAATGGGCGAGGGGGCTGACAGTAGATCCTGTCAGCCCCCTCGCCCATTGTTGGAGAGCCTGTTACTGCAACTTCAGAGAGCGCCTAACCCATATTGGCGTTGAGGGCATCGAGCAGGGCGTTGTCTGCCGTGTCACCACTGAGCTCCCAGAACATTCCTCCGCCGAAGCCGGAGTCGCGAATGTACTCAGCCTTGTGGGCCATGGACTCGGCATCGTCGTAGGTGATCCACGTTCCCGTTGCAGGGTTGTGCAGGTAAGGAACCTTGGCGCTGTCATCCCAGTATCGCGTGAACGTGGGTAGGTAGTTGTCCACGATGTCCTTGTAGTCAAGAACTCCCGGCTCCCACGTGCCCTGCCCCGGTCCAGTCGCGTTCTGGTACAGGCCGCCGTTGTTGGAGGAAATCACGCCACTCCAGCTGCGACCATAGAACGGTACGCCAACGACGAGCTTCTGAGCTGGAACACCTGCACTCAGGTATCCATCCATTGCGGCCGTGGTGTAGAAGTTGGCCGGTCCGGGATCGCCAGCGGGCTGCCCCAATGGGGCGTTGTGGCCGGTGCGATTGTTCCAGCTGCCGTTGAAGTCGTACGTCATGACGTTGATCCAGTCGAGGATCTGTCCGATCGCATTGATTTCGTAGTTGGCCATGATCGACGGCCCCGCCGGGGCGGCGATGGTCAGCAGGTAGTTGCGGCCGTCTTGGGCCCCACGGGCGTCAAGTTGGTTGCGCAGTTCCTGCAACAGCAGCGTGTAGTTCTGCTTATCGGCAGCCTTACCACCGGCAGGTCCGCCGCTGACTGGGTATTCCCAGTCGATGTCGATTCCGTCGAAGCCGTGTTCGATCATGAAGTCGACGCAGGAAGCAGCGAACTGCTGCCGCGAACTGGCCGTGGCTGCTGCATCGGAGAAGTTACCCGACCAGGTCCATCCACCGACAGAAATCAGCGTCTGGAGATGGGGATGGGCTTCCTTGAGCTTCCGCAACTGGTTGAAGTTGCCCCGCTTTGCTCCGTTGTCCCACGAATCACCTGGGAAGAACTTGTCCAGGTCTGCGTAGGGGTCACCCACAACGCACTTGCCTCCAGTCACATTGGCGAAAGCGTAGTTGATGTGCGTCAACTGGGCGGCCGGGATTTGTGACACTTGGTAGTTGCGGGCGTAGGTGGACCACGCGGTGTAGTAGGCGATGGTCTTCTTGCCCGCCGGAGGGGCCGGTTGGCCCGGGCTTGATGGGTCAGTCGGCGGTGCTGCCGTCGGCGTCGTGGAGTCCGACGGTGACGGCGACGAGGTGCTCGTCGGGGTTGCCGTCGCAGTCGGGGTTGCCGTCGCAGTGGGTTCGGCGGTGGGCGTTCCCCCTCCGTTCTGGGCATCTCCGGCACTGCCATCAGCGCAGTAGCCAAACGTGGTGGGGCTAGCAGCAGTCACGGTCGCGTTCCAGGAGGCACCAGAGACGGTCACGGTCGGACCATGCTGGGTGAAGACACCGTTCCACAGACTGCCCACTGGGCCCCCCGCGACGATATCGACGGTCCAGGTTTGAGGTGATGTAGCCGTTGTCTCCACAGCTACGTCCGCGCAGTAGCCACTACCCCAGTCACTGGTGATGGTTTGGGTAGCGGTCACCAGAGGCCCGGGCGCGCTCGTTGGAGTCGTGGTGGCCGTCGGCGTGGGAGTAGCGGTCTCCGTGGGAGTGGCCGTCGCAGTAGGCGTTGCCGTAGCCGTCTCGGTCGGCGTAGGGGTCGACGTTTCCGTCGGTGTCGCCGTCTCGGTCGGCGTAGGGGTCGACGTTTCCGTCGGTGTCGCCGTCGCGGTGGGAGTGGGGGTCGACGTCTCCGTCGGTGTCGCCGTGGCAGTGGGTGTCGGCGTTGCCGTCTCAGTGGGCGTCACTGTTGCGGGGCTACCCGAGGCGCAGAATCCGAAGCTCGTGGGCGACTGTGCGGTGACGAACTTATTCCAGCTAGCACCTGATACGTGCAGGGTGTTGCCATCCTGGCTGTAAGTGGCGTTCCACACCGTCGATGCCTGCCCCCCAACCGGGTGCAAGACGTGCCAGCTGACAGGATCATGTGAGTTGGTCGTGACATCAACATCCGCACAATAGCCAGTACCCCAGTCAGACGTCACCGTCTGGGAAGTCGACACGACCGGATGCTGCGGGTGACTGTGGGTGGGAGTGGCTGTCGCCGTTGGGCTCGAACTGTCGGTAGGAGTCGGGCTCGCAATGTCACTAGGCGTTGGCGAAGGACTAGTTCCACCTTCCCCGAACAGCACATCGGAGCAGGAATAGAAGGCTTCCGGACTGTCGCTGCGCTGCCAGATTGTGTACAGCAAATGACGCCCATCGCGCTCAGGAATTTCGAAGCGCATTGTCGTAGTGGGTTCGGCATCAGACGGGCCGGTCGCGTGGATCTCCACCAGGTCAGACCACTTCAGAGGTTGGTTCGGGTCGTAGGAGTTCTTGGTGACGTAAACGCGGTAGTAGGCGGTGGCGTGGGGAGCCGACGAGCTCCAAGTGACGGTGTACTTGCCGTCAGGGTCAGGCACCATTTCGGTAGCAGGCCACTGGTCACTCGGCGTGTCAAGTAGTGAAAACCCTGGGTTGTTGGCGCTGCACAGCTTGCCGTCCGGAATGCGCTGCTGGTGGTTGCTCGCGGCGTTGCCATCGAGGACACCCATCCAGTCGTACAGTGTCTGGGGATTTTGCGACCAGATCTGGTCGCACATCGGGTTTTGGCCGGGCTGATAGTTCCAACGACACTCCCACACTCGGGAGCCCGGGTTGATCATACTTCCATGGGCTTGAGCCGGAACAGATACTGCAACCAGGCTTGCCAGCGCGAGACCCACAACGGATACCAGGGCCACGAAACGGCGGATGAGGGGACGGCGTTGGGAACGTGTCATGCGTCTAACCTTCCAGTCAACTTCGTCAGTCGCCTTTGCAACTGACAGCCGATCACGAGCTCTTGGGTAGCTCGGGCACCTTCCGGGTGGAAGCGTTCAACCACTCCGACTAACCCGATCAACTCGAGCACATGTGATCGTTTGCCGAAATTTACCACAATGTGAATATCGACACACTAGCTGGGGATATGAGGACTTTCCAGTGAGTCGGAATCCAACCCACCGATTGGCCTAATTCAGGCGTATCGACGGTACCCGGACTCGCCTAGAGTCCCACATTGTCGACGATACTCAACCCAGGGTAACCGGCAAGTCACCGAAAGTACAGGGGGCCGGGGTTACCCATCAGGTGTGACTTTCGTCGCCGCGGAAGTCACTTGTTCGCGGCGCTTGGGCCATGAGTTGGAAAAGCTTGGCACCTGGTGGGCCGAGTTTTCTCGCTGACATGTCGATCCAGCCGCCTTCGACTTCGACCGTCGCACCCACGACCGGAGCTGGCAGTTCGGCATGGGATGCGTCGGCGTCGCCGGATCTCGCGACCTGCTTGTAGAAGGAATGCCGAATCGACCATCGGCTTCCGTCTGACGTCAGGTGCGACACCGCTGAGGCGATCAGGATGGATTCGCCGAGGCGAAACTCGCGACGGTAGTAGAGGTGCTCGGCCAGTAGCACCGGGGCAACGCCATCGGCAGTCCAGGCACCAAGATCACCTTCTCGCTCAGTCAACAGTCCGAGGCGGGCATGTGCCGCCAATGCAGCGTAGGCACTGTGGCGCATATGGCCGATCGGGTCCAAATCGTCCCATCGCACCTGGACCTCGACCGTATGTCCGTGGTCTGGCTCGACAGGAACTCCGGGTCTGCTGAAAGGCGCCATAAAACAACCCTACCGGGCTCAGCTCGGGTCGCTGCGCATGTCGAAACGTTCCGGCAGTCGACGCAGGATGGCCGACATGCAATCTAGGATCGTTGGCAGCTAGAGTCGCGGCATGTCTGATCTTGTCCCACCGTTTGACCCGAGTGTTATCGACAACGACGGCCTGGCGTGGCCGGTCGACTATAGCGCCGGCTACGGAGCTGGCAAACAGCGCGCGCTGGTGCTGGGAGGTGGCGGCGTCTTCTTCGTCGCCTGGCAGGTTGCCTACCTCCACGGCTTGGAGACTCGCGGAGTGCATCTCGAGCGGGCCGACATCTACGTTGGCACGTCTGCGGGATCCATTGTGGCATCGCTGCTGGCCCACAAGGGGCTGTCGCGATTCATGAAGGAGGTCAACTTCCTTAGCCACCACCCGAAGCTTGTCGGAGCTCTCGCCCCGGCTGGTGATCTTGAAGCTAGCCAGGTGCGAGCCTTGACTCTGTTTCAAAGTGCGCCGAGTCCAGAGCCAGCCTTGGTGAAGGAAATCGGCCATGCGGCACTGGCGGCTCGCACCCCGGCCGACTCCGAAATGCGGCGCAACGTCGGCCTCATGCTAGCCAAACGCAACTGGCCGAATCCTGGCCTTCACATCTCTGCGACGGACACCTACTCCGGAGAGCGCCTCATCATTACCGAATCCACCGGTGTCTCTAATCCACGGGCCGCTGCAGCGAGTAGCGCCGTTCCGGGCCTGTTCCCTCCCCAGCCCATCCTCAACCGCAGGGCAATGGATGGCGGCGTAAGCGGCTCCGGAACCCACTGCGACGTGGTCTCAGGAGCGGGGCGAGCCCTCGTGATTTCTTTGGAACTCGGCCTGCCCGAACCAATGTCGGGCATGACGATCCCGGCAGGTGCGGTCGATCGCGAAATTGAGGAACTCGAACGGCACGGCACTCGCGTGGTTGCGCGGGGACCGTCGTCGGTCGATGTCGAGCGCCTCATGGACCCACTTGCCACCGAGTCCGCAATCGAACTGGGAGTGGCTCAGGCAGAACAGGACGCGGCCGCGATCGCCACGTTCTGGAATGAAGGATGACAGGTCAGGACTAGAGGGCGACCGAGGCGACGCACCAGCGCGACCTACCAGCGCAACATTGCCGCCACGCCATCAGCCTCGGTGAGCGCTGTGCTTGTGCCCGGAGTGACTGGCACCGCTGTCCCACCGCGAGTGATGGCGGCGATCACTAATCGCTCCATGAAGAGTGAGCTGCGACGGAACGACACGTCCTCAGCCTCGGCCAAGGTGCCGCCGACCGTCGGGTGCAAGGTCCCTTGATCGGACACGTAGCCATCGGCCACGACGTCCGAGTCGAACAACAGTTGGTCGACCCGACCTTCGTTGAGGGCATCGCACACGTTGCGCAGACCGGTCACAGCGGCTCCGCCCGATCGTGCGCGATCGAAAACTGTGCTCAATAGTTCTTGCTCTCGGTCGAGGTGCAAGGCTCGTAGGGCTGGCCAGACCGACGCGGCGACAACCTCCACCGAGTCGTCGTTCCATTGGGTGTCCGCCACGACGACTTGAGCGTCGACACCGGCCACGAACCCCTTGGCCGGGTCACGCCATTTCGGCCCACCTGCGATGACAATCCGATCCCAGTGCCGCTCAGCGGCGAGCTCTCCAACCCGTGCCATGGCATCCTTGAGGAATCGAGCGAATTGCTCGTCAACATGGTCGCCGAAGCGTTCACGGTTGCTCGCTCCGCGATGAAAGCTCTGGTTGTTCGCCGGGGCGGGTCCCTTCTTTTCCCGACTGACTTGCTCATCGAACAACTCAAACTCGATGCGTTCGACGTCCGTGACGGAACCCAGTCGCCACTGCATGATGCGCACGGCGGTGCGGGACACGTCAACCAGCCCGGCTGGCCTTCCCTCGTCGAGAGCCGCCACCAGGGGACGCACCATCGGGTGATGCCCGAAGACGGCCCGCTCAGCAAAAGGGATTCCGGCGGTCACGAATTCGCTGTTTCCTGACTCGACGCCAACGAACAGGGCACGTCCCCGACCGCTCGTCGCTGGGTTGAGTAGCTCGTCGATCAAGTTCTCGGATCGATTGACGCGATCTGACAGATGCTTGGCGACAGCGGCGTCACGTTGCGTCCAGGTTTCCATGAGGTCTCGGAGTTGATTGCGGATGGCGATCCGCGCGTGATCACCACCGTCGTGACTGCTGAGTGGGTGGCTGGCGTAGAGCGACAATGTGCCGATCGAGTCGTCGAAGGAAATCAGCCGTTCGAGTGTGTCATCGCCTAGGTTCACACTGCCCACCGTAGTAGCCCGACAGGAAGTGTCAACCGACAATTCTTCCGTACCGGCTGGCAGGGTGGTTTTGTCGCCCGTATGGGCGTCACCTGCCGGATCAGCTGTTGCTATCTGGACTACACCGCCCGGACAGGCCTGCCGCTAGCCCGGCTGTGGTGCCGTGGGCTGGTCTTTGGCGGGCGACTTTTCGAGATCAATGGTTGGTAGCACTTTCTGTGCCCATTGCGGCATCCACCAGTTGGATCGACCCAAGATCGTCATGATGGCGGGAACCAGCAGCAGCCGCACGACAAACGCGTCGAGGAGAATTGCGGTTGCCAGGGCGAGGCCAAACATCTTGATGGTGGAGTCTGCTCCGAAGATGAAGGACGCAAAAACACTGAACATAATCAAGGCAGCCACTGCGACTACTAGACCAGAACCCACCACTCCCCGGAATACCGATTGGCGATTGTCGCGCCTGTGACCCCACTCCTCCTGCATCCGGCTCACTAAGAACACCTGGTAGTCCATTGAAAGGCCGAACAGGATGGCGAAGAGCATGACCGGCAAGAAGGGAAGGATCGGCCCGGTCGTCTCAACTCCGATGAGGGACGCACCCCAGCCCCACTGGAACACGGCGACGGTGACGCCGAGAGCGGCGAAGAAACTCAACAAGCTGGTGACCGCCGCTGTGACGGGAATCAGAATCGATCGGAAGAGGATGATGAGCGCGATGCATCCCAAACCGATCACGACGGCCAGGAACAGCGGCAAGGCATCAGCGAGCACTGTCCCGAAATCGATCAGGATCGCTGTCGAACCTCCGACGTAGGCGGACACCCCCGATCCCTCCACGATGGGAGGTATCACTTCATCGCCGATCCGCTCGGCCAAGTCGCGAGTCTCGCTGGCCTGAGGGCCGGTCTGCGGTTGCACAGTGATCAGATACGCCGCGCCTGACTCAGACGGAATCGGCGGGCTCGCGAACTGAACCCCAGCAGTCGTCCCGGCGGCAGCGCTCAGCTCCGCCACAACTGCCTGCTGAGCGGGGTCGCTCGGATCGGAGAGGCTTCCGACGATGAGCAACGGCCCGGCCGCCCCCGGTCCGAACGCACTTGCGGTGAGGTCATAGGCAATCCGTTGTGGGCTGCCGTCGGGGCGGGTGCTGTTGTCTGGGAATCCCTGCTGCATTGAGAACGCTGGGATAGCGAAGATGACCATGATGACGAGTCCGCTGATGATGGCAAGGGCAGGCCGCTGTTGAATGCGTGCCGCGTGCTGGCCCATTCGCCCGTCCGAGCGTGGCTCGTGCATCGACTTGGCCCAGGGCATCTTGAGGGCGAACAGTCTTTTTCCGAGCAAGGAAAGGAGAGCAGGCAGCAGCGTAACCGCCGACACCATGACGGTCAGGACAGTCACGGCAGCGGCGATGGCAATGCCATTCATGAAGTCGATGCGCAGTACGAACAATCCGAGCAACGCGATGATGACGGCCGTGCCAGCAAAGACAACCGCCCGGCCAGCCGTTGAGGTAGCGATCATGGCTGCCTCGCGGAACTCGTGGCCGTCCCGAACAGCTTGCCGATGACGGTTGATGATGAACAGTGCGTAGTCGATCCCGACGCCAAGACCAATCATCGCGGACAAGGTGGGCGCGAACGTCGCCACCGAGATGACGTTGGCCACGAGCAGGACCAGCATCGACCCAACGCCTACCGACAGCAGTGCTGTCACAATCGGCATTCCGGCAGCAACGATAGCCCCGAACATGATGAGCAAGATGACGAGTGCCACGACAACTCCGAAGAGTTCAGAGCTGGGCACTTCTTGGGCAAAGTCGAGTACGTCGCCACTAGCACCAACCGTCAACGTCGGAGTGTTGGCTGCGGATACGTCGGAAACAAACGTCCGAATGGATTCGGGTGCGATGTCTCCAGGCTGGCCCGCAAAGTTGACCAGCCCAATACCGATAGTTCCATCGGGACTGATCAAGCCTGCCTGACCAGCCTCGGGGAAGTACGGCAAGGTCACCGACTCCACCTCAGGAATTTCACGAACTTGCCCGGCGAGTTCCTCCATGGCCGCGACAGTGGCCGGGTCGGCAATGGACGCGCCGCCCGTGAACACGAGCCGCACCTGCGACGGAGCTGAGGCTCCAGGGAACTCGGCTTCCAAGATCTCCTGGGCCTGGGTGGACGGAGTGTCGGGCAATGTGAAGGAATCCTCCAGAGTGCCCCGGAACATACCGGCGGCGGCCCCGATCAGCGCTACCACGACGAGCCAGACGATCAGAGCGCGGCCTGGTCGGCGCACCGCAGCTCGCGAAATCGGTCCCATGTCTCTCCTCTGTCAGACCCGGCCGAAGCCACCGAGGCTCAACTGCTGGGCGCAGTCAGCTTAGCTACTCGATTTGTCAGGACTCGGGCCTGGGACCGCTGCTGCCGACTTCGTGAAGCCGATCACACAATGTGATCACCCAAACGGGTGACACCCAATTTGCGACTTACCGTAGTCAGAGAATAGCCGGGAGGAATGTTTTGATAGGTGTACTTCAGCGCGCGCTGACGTCGGTGTCAGTCGTAGCCCTAGCGGCGACTACCGTCGTCGGGGCCACCGGCGCTCACGCCAGCCAACTGCCGCCAGAGAAGATCTTGTGTAGCAACTACGACTTCTCCTGCGACGACTCTGGGTATTCAGCGGTCGCCTACCAATCGCACTACACGATGGCTCCTGGGCACAACTGCACCAACTACGTGTCCTACCGCCTCAAACAAGATGGCTTCCGCAGCCATGTCACCTGGCTCCGCAATGCCGGATTTTGGGCCGACAACGCCCGCTCCAAGGGGATACCCGTCGACAAGGTTCCAGTCGTGGGGGCAGTCGCACACTGGTATCCCGGCTCAGGCGGGATGAGCTCAGCCGGTCACGTTGCTTACGTCACGGCAGTGTCGGCTCGGGCAATCATCATCATCGAGGACAACTACTCCTCCGGCCCTTTGCAAATCCGGCGCATCCCCCGAGGTTCGGATCGATACCCGGACACGTTCATCCACTTCACTGGGCCCCGATCGCTTGAGGCCATCAAACAGAAGCGGCGCCAGGCCAAGAAACAACGACGGATCGCAGCCCAGACCGAGGGCATCGATGCCGCGAGCGATCCCACTGTGGACGAGCCAGGGGTGAAGGAGTGGGTGGCCGAAGTGGTGGGCGACTGGCTGGGCGTGAAGGCCTAAGCGTCGGCCGACGCGAGCAGGAATGTCTCTACGAGGCCGGTTGGACGTCGACGAGTGCGAGTCGCGCAAAGCGGACTTGCACTTCCATCGATTCGAATCCGGGCAAAGCCTGGACGGTTTCGGTCAAGATCGCGACCTGTTCTGCGTTGGGAGCTTCGGCGGCAGCAGTATCGACGACTGCCACACCTCCAGCCACATGGGTGCCGATCACGTCGACACCCGCGATCGATGCAGCCCACTGATCGGCAGCCAAGCGGAGTTGGTCGGTGAGAAGAACATCGACAGTGCCCTCTTGCTGTACCCACCTCAACTCCACCTCTAGCCGTTGATCGACAGCCTGGGAGAGGTACCGAGCCAGCTGTGCCACGTCAGGGCTCGACTGGCTGCCGGTGGCATCAATCAGGACAGTCGAGCCGGAGATGTCGACTCCGGTAACTCTGCCGCCACCGTTGCGCAGCAACCATTCAGACGTGACCGTCCTCACTGCGGACGGCGTCAACGGAACGTCACCTCCCCCATTCACGCGCGAGCCTCGAGCCGAGCTGGTTTCTGCCCTCCTCACGCTGAGAACGGCCGTGCCACCCATGAGGGAACTCACGGTGTCGGTGAGTTCTTGAACATCGGGCAACGGGTTGCTACCCACTACGTCCACGACGACTGTGCGAGCGTCAATCCCCACGTCGATGACGTCGACATCTTGAGCGGCCCACGCATCAACGGCCGCACGCACCGACGACTCGACCCGGGCGCGGTTGACGATCGTCTCCATGGTTTGAGACAAAGGAACTGCTAAGAACGCGATGACAAGAACCCCCACGGCTGCACTCCAGTACAGACGCTTGCGGCCCCCGGCTACAGAAATCACGGCCAACCCGCCCGACGCGACAGCCACGGCCAGCGCGGCCACGGTGATAGCTGCCCAGTTGGTCAAGAACAACAGTGTGGCACCGGCGGCGAAGTCCCACCGCTGCATGCCCAGCGCCATCCCGGCGACAGCCAGCGGAGGAATCAAAGCGACGGCGACGGCGACGCCAGCGGCCGACTCCGTCCACCGCGTGTGCAACTTGATGTAGGCGCCCGCGGCACCGGCGGCCAAGGCGATTCCCAGGTCCCGCACGTCGGGGTTAGTTCGCGAAGACAATTCCCCGGTCACCATAATGATCTCATCGGGAAGGATCGCCGTGATCGTCCACGCGACAGCAATCGACAGCGCCGCCGAACCGGCCACGAGCAACATCATGCGACCGGTCGTCCACAGGTGACCCTCGATCAGCGAACCGGCGACCCCAAGCACGGGGGCAATCAGAGGCGCCACCAACATCGCCCCAATCACGACGGCGCCTGAGTCCAAACTGATGCCCAAGGTGGCAATGACTACAGACAAGACCAGCATCAGCGTGTACGAGCGCAGCCACGGGACACTGACCTGCGGTGTCAGTTCGCTGATGACATCCGGCTCCCCGATGCGAACCTTCGGGGCCAGCCGGGACTTGCGCCGCACACGCTTGGCGTGAGAAGAATCAGTCCGCGGAGACACCGTTGATCACCTCGCTACCCCAGCTCGACTGCTGCCCTGAATGGCTACAGTAGTGGGCTGAGGGTCTCCGTGAGTGCTTCTTCGCTCCGGAATTTGCTCGTGGGTGTGACGAGAAGTTGGTTCACTGAACCCGGATCCACCGGGTCTAGGCCACCGGATACCCGAGGTAGTGCAGTTGTGCCTGGACCGACAGCCTGGCCGCGGGCCACAGAGCTCGAGGAACCTGCGCGTACACGACCTCAACAACCCGATCAACCAGCTTGGATCCACCGGAACTCGTTGGATCCAAGCTTCCAGCGGGGTCAATGCTCTTAACCGCCTCGACTACCTGCTCCAGCCGGGCATGGCGGTGTTTCACATACTCCTCGACCACAGTGGGAGCGTTGGGTAGCGTCGGACCGTGTCCGGGCAAAATCTGTTCGATGTCATGGGCAACGCAATAGTCCTGCAATCGTTGTAGCGACTCTAGGTAGTCTGCGATCCGGCCCTCCGGATGGGCAACAACCGTCGTTCCGCGCCCAAGAATCGTGTCCCCTGTGAGCAAGAATTGTGCGCCCGGAATCGCGAAGCTCGCCGAGTCGGCGGAATGGCCCGGCGTGACGAGGACATGGAGTTCAACACCGCCGCATTCGACAATGTCCCCGTCGACGAGGCCGTCGGGCCCCCACCGACGGCCAGGGTCCCAGGCCCGCACCGAGCATCCGAAGTGCTCGGCCAGGGGCAGCGCAGATTCAGCGTGATCGGCATGGCCATGGGTCACGATGATCTGATCGACCCTCTGATTGCGCTGATCGAGGGCCGTGGTGATCGCCGCCCAATGTTGGGGCATCGCCGGGCCGGGATCGATGAGCGTCGCCGTCGAACTGTCGTCGGCGCCAATCAGCCACGTATTGGTGCCATCCAGGGTCATCAGGCCGGGGTTCGGAGCCAAGATGCACAGCGCCTGACTGCCGACCGGACCGCCCGCCCAATCATCGGCCCACCCTTGCGGCCCCGACTGTCCCGTCATGGGGCATCTGTCTCCTGGTCCCCGGCAGAGCGTGAGGCCAGCAACCCACCGGCCTCGGTCCCTGCCGGTGGGCCACTGGTGGGAGCCAGCACTTCCCCCGTGTCGTAGCGGACCAACACCCAGCGCAAGTCGTCAGGCTCCGGCCGTCCGGTGGAGATCGCTCGCGGCAGAAACGGAATCACTGGTCGGTCCGCCAGTTCGGCGACCACGTGTTGCGCCTTCACCCTGTCGCCGACCGCCTCCCGGGCGGCAGTCGTAGCTGCGGAGACGACGGCCAGGGTGGCCGAAGTCGGCGGCAGCATGGGCATGTCTCCCCGCTGGTGCCGACTAAGGGCCTCATCGACCGGCACCCATACCGAGGTATCCCACTCCGCAGATACGACCGGGTTCACTGATTCGGCCGGAACGGCTGCGGCATAGAAGCGCGTATCGAAGCGACGCTTTTCGACTTCCGGCGTTACCCAGTGCGCGCAGTAGGCCAGATCCATCAAATCCAGCCCGATGACGCCAGCTTCCTCGCTTGTTTCCCGGACAGCCGCGATCCGACATTCTAACGAGTCACCCGCAGCGGTCACGGGCACCGATTGATCCAGCCCGTGGCCAAGACCGGCGGCCTGTTCGCGATCGGCAGCGTCAACTGCACCTCCGGGAAAGACGTACATTCCGGCAGCAAAGTTCATAGCGGCCGAACGACGCTGGAGGAGCACCTCTATCGACGAACCCTCCCGACCTACTCCCGCTTGCTCAGCCGCCGTATCGCGCAGCAAGACAATCGTTGCTGCATCGCGGGGTTCAACAACTCCCCAGTCGGCGGTTCCACGACTCAGTTGGCGCGCCCGGTCGATCAATTCCCGAGGCATGCGGAGTGTACTCCTAGGCGCTGGAGATTCCCCCCGACCGCCCTGCGGCTCCGTCATACCGCCACTTCAACGATGATTTCGACCTCGACGGGCGCTCCCAACGGCAGATGGGCAACGCCCACCGCCGATCGAGCATGGGCGCCGCGGTCGAGCCACACGTCCGCCAACCACTCCGACGCCCCGTTGACTACCTGCGGGTGCCCAGTGAAGCCGTCGACACCGCACACGAAGCCGCTGACCTTGACGATCCGGGTCACCAGGTCGAGGTCACCGATCTCGCCTTTGATCGCAGCGACAGCATTGAGGGCACACTGGGCGGCGCACCGTTGAGCTACGTCGATTCCGATGACCGCTTGATTAATGATCCAGCCTTCGATGGCCTCGTCCTCTGGAGAATCAGCCACCATCCCCGCTGCGAGCAGTTCTCCATCAGCCAGGGGCAACTGCCCTGAGCTGAACACCAGCGACCCGGTTCGGACAGCTGGAACGTATGCGGCCAAGGGTGCGGGCGTCTCGGGCAACACCCAACCTAGTTCGCGAATGCGATCGTCGATGCGACCCATGGGTCTAGGCCTTGGGGCGTTTGAAATATGCCACGAGGTTCTCGGCGGTTGGCCCCGGCACGATCTGGACGAGTTCCCAACCGTCGAGGCCAAAGTTGTCCAGGATGGCTTTCGTGTTGTGAATCAGCAGCGGAGCGGTGAGGTACTCCCACTGGGTGCGTGTACTCATGAGTTGAGCCTAGACCGTCGGCCTCATACTGGCCACTGCCTGCCACCGAAGAGTGAATCGCCCGATGTCAGCCTGACTGACGGCAGTACGCTGAATGCGTGCCTCGAACCCGAGTGTCCCAGCCGTCGAATGACGCTGCCGAGCCTTCGGCATCCTCGAGCAGCGACTGGCCGCGAACTCGTCTGCATTGCGTCACCGGCAAAGGCGGCACAGGCAAGTCGACTGTCGCCGCGTCCATGGCTCTGGCGCTGGCAGGCGGCGGCAACCGGGTTCTGCTAGTCGAGGTGGAAGGTCGCCAGGGGATCGCCCAACTGTTCGACACTGCTCCGCTGCCGTACGAGGAGACCCACATCGCGGTCGCACCCAACGGCGGCGACGTGTTTGCCCTCGCCATCGATCCCGAGGCCGCCTTACTCGAGTACTTGGAGATGTTCTACAACATCAAGCGCGGTGGACGGGCGCTACGAAAATTAGGCGCTATCGACTTTGCGACGACGATCGCTCCCGGACTGCGCGACGTGCTCCTGACGGGCAAGATCGCCGAATGCGTGCAGCGAACAGACTCGCGGGGGCGTCGCATCTACGACGCTGTCGTCGTGGACTCTCCACCGACGGGGCGGATCACCCGGTTCCTCAACGTCACCGACGAGGTGTCCGGGCTCGCCAAAGTCGGCCCGGTACGCAACCACGCCGATACGGTCATGAACGTCATTCGATCGTCCCAAACGGCGGTCCACGTAGTGACGATCTTGGAAGAGATGCCCATCCAAGAAACAATCGACGGGGTGCAAGAACTGCGGGAGGCAGCGCTGCCCCTCGGTGCCGTGATCGTCAACCTCATGCGTGAGCCGAGACTCAACGAGTCGGGAATAGACGCTGCCGCCCGAGGGACGCTTGACGTCTCACTCATCCGTGACGGCCTGGCCCACGCCCACCTTCCCCATCGAGTAGATGTGGATGCGACCGCAACAGCATTGGCCACTGAGGCGACAGAGCACGCCGAACGCGTACTGCTCGAGCGCGAACAGCGTCAGCGACTGAGTGCTGTGGGAACTCCTGTCTACGAATTGCCGAGCATGAACGGCGGCGTGGACTTGGGGGCGTTGTATGCCTTGGCTCGACTGCTGCGCGAACAGGGGGTGAGCAAACCGTGACTTCTCCGGCTCAACTTGCAGTTTTCGACGACACAGTTCCACGCCTCGACATCGACGAACTACTGGCTTCAGATTCAGTCCGCGTAGTCGTGTGTTGCGGGTCCGGCGGTGTTGGGAAGACAACGACTGCTGCGGCGCTGGCATTGCGTGCTGCAGAACAGGGCCGTCGCGCATGCGTCATGACGATTGACCCTGCTCGGCGCCTCGCACAGTCACTCGGCCTCACCGAACTCGACAACCAGCCGCGTGCAGTGGGCGGAATCGACACCAGTCGGGGAGGCCGCCTCGACGCGATGATGCTGGATATGAAGCGCACCTTCGACGAGATCGTCATGAGTAGCGCTGACCCTCAGCGCGCCCAAGAGATTCTCGACAATCCGTTCTACCAAGCCTTGTCGAGCAGTTTCGCCGGCACTCAGGAATACATGGCCATGGAGAAGTTGGGCCAACTGCGCCAATCGTCCGACCGCGACGGTCGGTGGGACCTCATCGTCGTCGACACGCCTCCGAGTCGATCGGCGTTGGACTTCTTGGATGCTCCGGCCCGACTCGGCTCCTTCTTGGACGGAAGGCTGGTGCGGGTCTTGGCCGCTCCGGCCCGCGGGGCAGGGCGGCTCTCAGGGAGGGTGGTCAGCGCAGGTTTAGGCTTGTTCGTGGGCGCATTGAACAAGGTGATTGGGGCTCAGGTCCTGGCTGACTTGCAGGCGTTCGTGTCGTCATTTGATTCGTTGTTTGGGGGGTTTCGGCAGCGCGCGGAACAGACGTACGCGATGCTGCAGGCCCCTGACACTCGCTTCATAGTGGTGGCCGCTCCAGAGGCTGATGCTTTGCGGGAGGCCTCGTACTTTGTCGAGCGACTCGCCGCCGAACACATGCCCTTGGCAGGATTAGTGCTCAACCGCGTGCAGCCGATTTATGCGCCTGATCTGACGGCCGAATCGGCGGTGGCGGCTGCTGAACGTCTGGAGGAGACCCCGGGACAGTCCCTGGTGGCCGGGCTACTTCGGCTGCATTCAGATCGCATGCTCAATGCCAGGCGGCAAAGTCACCTCACCACGCGATTCTCAGCCGCCCATCCTTCTGTCGCGGCGATAGCGATTCCGGCCCACGCCAGCGACATTCATGACTTGGACGGCCTCAGATTTGTCGGGCAGGCGCTGGGACCGAACCGCTGAACGGTGAGCAACCGACTCGGTCTGACGGCGAGGCCTTTTGACTAGTCGGGCGATCGCAGTTTAGGCGATCGCCTGCGAGTCGGCTGCTGCAGAAATGCGTGCACTCGGGATTGTCTCCCCGCTTCGCGCAACCGGTATCCCCTGTTGGTGCGTCAGTCGCGCTGTCTCGAGCAGCTGGCGCCAACTAGTGACTTCGGGGCGCCGACGCAAGAGTGCCCGGCGTTCGCGTTCAGTCATCCCCCCCCAGACCCCGAACTCAACCCCGTTGTCGAGTGCATCGGCGAGACACTCGGTGCGGACGGGGCACCCAAAGCACACCGTCTTGGCCCGATTCTGGGCAGCCCCTTGGACGAACAACACGTCGGGATCAATTCCGCGACACGCGGCGCGTGCAGGCCAATCTTCGATCCAGCTCATGCTTACCTTTCACTTCAGTACCTCGGACTCACACCGCGGCACACACAACACTGCAATCCCGCCTCAGCGGGCCCCCATGTGAAGCAAGTGACGGAGGAAACAGCAGCGACTGTCCTTGGTGAGCACCAACAGTCCACTCCTTCAGGTAACCGTACGTTTACAGACAGATATCGTGAAGGTCACTTCGGACTAAGCCACTAGTCCTAAGTGACTAGTCCTAGCTGCCTCAGCGGTCACGCCCCCGCGGTTGGCTCCAAAATATGTCCTGATTATCTGAACCCGCTGCCCACCGAATGCAACCAGGCAGCTTAAGCTTTCGTCTTATGGGTGTGTTGGAATCTCCCACTGGTTCGGCTTTGACGCCGGGGCAGCGGCTCGGTCGTTTCGTCATGGTGAGCGTACTCGCAGGAGCGATTGTTGCTGCCATGGGGATCCCTGCTGTCGCGAGCCTGGCATTTGCGACTAAGACTGCCGCGGCGCAGTTCGAGGCGCTGCCACAAGATGTGAAATCCCTGCCACTACCTCAACACTCTTATCTGACCGCCGCCAACGGCGAGCGAATCGCCACGCTCTACAAGGAAGACAGAATCGTCGTACCGCTCGATTCGATCTCCGACAACCTCAAAGAGGCAATGATCGCCACTGAGGACGCCCGCTTCTTTGAGCACAACGGCGTCGACCTCAAGGGCGCTTTCCGGGCCCTCGTCGCCAACTCCTCGGCCGGTGGCGTACAACAGGGGTCTTCGACGATCACGATGCAGTATGTCCGCAACCTGCTCATCACTGGAGCCGACTCAGCCGAGGAAGTTGAGGCCGCCCGCGTTCGCTCACTTGACCGCAAGATCCAAGAAATGCGCTATGCCCTGGCCCTCGAGAAGCGGCTGACCAAAGACCAAATCTTGGCGGGCTACCTCAACATCGTGTACTTCGGCGCGGGCGCCTACGGCGCTGAGGCCGCCGCCAAACGTTTCTTCAGTAAGAGTGCGTCGAAACTCAACCTCAACGAGGCCGCAACTCTCGCGGGCCTGACGCAGAACCCAACTTCCTACGACCCGCTGGTGAACCCGAAGGCCGCCCAGACCCGTCGTGACATGGTTCTCGACCGGATGGTTGCCGAGAACTACATTACCGCCGATCAAGCAGCCAAAGTGAAACGTCAGAGCGTCAAGAAACTCCTTGACCCTAGTCGACCTGACAATGGATGCCCAGCCTCCGAGTACCCCTTCTATTGCGACTACGTTCTCGCTCAAATCCGCAACGACCCCCGCTACGGGGCGACGGTGGAGGAACGCGAAGACTTCGTCCGCAGCGGCGGCCTTGTGATCCAGACAACCCTCGATGTGCAGGCACAAAACGCTGCCCAGCAGGCCGTCAACCGCTACCTTCCCCCGACCGACTCCAGCCGGAAGGCGGCCGCCATCGCGATGGTCGAGCCAGGAACCGGCCATGTGCTCGCTCTGGCCCAGAATCGCGAGTGGGGAACCTCCGGCCTGGGCAAGACCACCTACAACTACGCGGTCAACGCCGCGGACGGTGGAACTGTGGGCATGCAGGCAGGATCAACGTTCAAAATCTTCACGCTCGCTGCCGCTCTCGAGAATGGCATGAATCCGACTGAGGTGATCTCGGGTCCGCAGCGTACGACTTTCTATGACACGAACTGGGGTTGCAAGCCCGGCGACAAGGGGTACTCAGGGCACCCGCCATACACCGTGAACAACTCAACGGGTTCTGGCGCTTTCAACATGTGGAGTGGTACTGCCCGCTCCATCAACACCTACTTCGTGGAGTTGCAGCGGCGTGCAGGGCTGTGCAACACCGTCGATATGGCCGAACGAATGGGCGTGACGCTGGCTAATGGCGAAGACCTCCCTCGCTTCCCCTCCTTCACTCTCGGGTCGATGGAAGTGTCTCCACTGGCTCTTGCTAACGCCTACGCCACGGCGGCCGCCCACGGCCGCTACTGCGCACCGATGGCCATTACCCGGATCGCTGACTTTGGCGACAACACCTTGTACTCCAACAGCTCGGAATGCACACGAGCGATGAGTCGCGGCACGGCCGATGCTGTGACCGCGATCTTGACTGGCGTCGTCGATGGCAGTGACGGCGGGCGCACGGGTCGCGCAATGTCGCTGGGCCGTGACGCGGCTGGCAAGACGGGAACCACAGACTCCAACGCCGCCGTGTGGTTCGCGGGCTACACGCCTGAGATCGCGGCTGCTGTCTGGGCTGGCGACCCCCGTGGGGGCTTCCGCTATCCCATGCAGAATGTCGTGATCAACGGCCAGTTCTACTCCCGCGTCCACGGTTCCTCCTTGCCTGGGCCAATTTGGCGGGAAGCGATGAGCGGGGCGCTCGCGGGCACGTCAGCGAGCAGTTTCGACCTGGACGCCAAGTTTGGCCTTACGACGGCTCGGCGTGGCGGTGTGAATCGCCTCTGGGTGACTAACACCCAATCGTCGACCGGAACTGAATTCACCAGCCCTGGCCAGGGCAGCTCCACCGGGCCGAACCGAACGCCGTCACCAGCCCCAAACCCGTATTACACCCGCCCGGACAATCCCTTGTTGGATCTCGATTTCGATCGGCCGCGCCCCGCTCGACCCGATCGAGGCCAGAGCGACCGTTCGCCTTCGACCACCGGCGACTGAGCGTCCGAAGTCGGCCCTTGCAACTCGAAGCCCCCTATGAAACTCTGATCGAGACGATGGCAGACAGTTGAGCCCGTAGACTGGCCTCATGCTCAGTATGAAGACCGGCGCGCCTCTAGCAGGGATCGGCGCGATCGGGATTGGTGTAGCGGCCTACGCCTTCGCTGAAGCTCACTCGTACCGGTTGCGCACGGTTGACGTCCCCCTCCTAGCGCCCGGCAGTCGGCCAATCCGGATTCTCCACCTGACTGACCTGCACTTGACGCACCGCCAGAAGCGCCGACAGGATTGGATTCGCGGCCTCAGCAAGACAGGGCCCGACTTCGTCGTCGCCACTGGAGACCTGCTGGCAGACCGGCACGGGTTGGGTGCCCTCCTCTATGCGCTCGGGCCGCTGCTGGACCGGCCAGGAGCATTCGTTTTCGGCTCCAACGATTACTACTCCCCGCACCTGGGCAATCCTTTGGGATACCTCCTCTACCCGTCATCTCATCAACGCAACCGGGAACCCGACCTCCCGACCGAACAGTTGCGCTCACTGTTGATCGAACATGGCTGGCTTGACCTCAACAATCAAGAAGCCACCACCGCCATCAAGGGAACATCTATCGGACTCAAGGGCGTCGACGACCCGCATATTGAACGGGATCGGTACTCAGACGTCGCTGGGCCCTATCCTGCTGGCGTGGATCTGCGAGTAGGAGTCGCCCACGCACCCTACCGACGGGTGCTTGATGCCATGGCCGAGGACAAGTCCGATCTGATCATTGCTGGGCACACTCACGGCGGCCAGGTGTGTGTGCCCGGTTTCGGCGCACTGACGACCAATTGCGACCTGGACCGGCGGCAAGCCAAGGGCCTATCCACGTACGGCTCCGCCTACTTGCACGTCTCGGCTGGCATCGGAACCAACCCCTACACGCCGTTTCGGGTGGCCTGCCCGCCAGAGGCGACGATCATGACCCTGGGCCCGCACAGGGGGGACCAGACCGAGTAAACTCACGATGCACAGTGCGCGGGGTATGGCGCAGCTTGGTAGCGCGCTTCGTTCGGGACGAAGAGGCCGTGGGTTCAAATCCCGCTACCCCGACGTTTGTCCTGTTTCAGGACATCCAAGGCAGGTGAACCCGCAGTAGGGGGTTCACCTGCCTTGGTCTTGGGGTTGGTGGTCCTGGTGGGTTCT
>CBFGTA010000018.1:0-26339 GCA_965651595.1 uncultured bacterium
ACGACCGCCCGCGCTATTCGCAAGCCGTGTAGGCGCGCGCTCCTGCAGGCCGCTGGCGTGGCCCGATCTGATCTGGGAAAGCCCGTCGAGGCCGTGGCAAATAGTTTCTGCGAGTTTGTGCCCGGCCATGTCCACCTCCAACCGGTTGGACACATCGTCAGCGAGGCGATCAACGCCGCTGGCGGCATTGCTCGAGAGTTCAACACAATTGCCATCGACGACGGGATCGCGATGGGCCACTCCGGAATGCTGTACTCGCTGCCGTCTCGCGACCTGATCGCCGACTCCATCGAATACGTTGTCAACGCCCACTGCGCTGATGCGCTCGTGTGTATCTCCAACTGCGACAAGATTACGCCCGGAATGTTGATGGCGGCCCTGCGCCTGAACATTCCCACGGTGTTTGTATCCGGCGGTCCGATGGAGTCGGGATCCACTACGTTGGCTGACGGTTCGCGGCGGGAAGGCCTGAGCCTGGCGAGTATTGTTGCCGACTCCGCCGACCCCACGATCAGCACGGCCGATCTCGCTCGGCTCGAAGCAGCCTCTTGCCCGACATGCGGATCGTGTTCCGGAATGTTCACCGCCAACTCGATGAACTGCCTGGTGGAGGCGATCGGTCTGGCGCCAGTCGGAAACGGAACATTGCTCGCTACCCACCCGCTGCGACGCGAGTTGTACACCGAGGCTGGGCGTCGCGTGATCGACCTTGTCAACGCCTACTACCGTGACGATGACGACTCGGTGCTGCCACGGGCCATCGCCTCTCGCGAAGCATTCGACAACGCAATGAGTGTCGACATCGCGATGGGTGGCTCCACGAACACCGTCCTGCATCTGCTGGCAGCCGCCCAAGAGGCCGGGGTCGACTTCTCCCTCGACCGAATCGACGAACTGTCGCGGCGGGTTCCCTGCTTGGCCAAACTCGCGCCCAACGGGCCCCACATGGTGGAAGACGCTCACCGCGCTGGCGGCGTGCCCGCGTTCCTCGGCGAACTCGACCGGGCTGGCCTGCTTCACCGGAAGGTTCGAGCCATCCACTCGCCAACGTTGGCAGCCTGGCTGAAGCAGTGGGATGTGCGAGCTGACGGTCGTACGCCGGGCGACGAGGCCAGCGTCAGCGGCGATGATGCGACGCGGTTGTTTCGCGCCGCCCCCGGTAGTAAGGGCATGGCCACTAGTTGCGAGGACGGCGTCTACTGGGATCGCCTGGACACCGACCGGGTGCAGGGATGTATTCGGTCGGTCAAGCATGCCTACTCGGCCGACGGGGGACTTGCCGTGCTTCGCGGCAACCTTGCCCCTGACGGTTGTGTGGTCAAGACGGCGGCCTTGTCCCAAGAGCAGACGTTGTTTGTGGGCCCGGCAGTGGTGGTGGAATCGCAGGAAGAAGCGGTTGACGCGATTCTGAATGGTGGGGTCACCGCTGGTGACGTACTAGTTGTTCGATACGAAGGCCCGCGCGGTGGGCCGGGAATGCAAGAAATGCTGCACCCGACTGCGTTCTTGAAAGGGAGGGGACTTTCGGACTCGTGCGCATTGGTCACTGATGGGCGCTTCTCGGGGGGTAGCGCGGGACTATCGATCGGGCATGTTTCCCCAGAGGCGGCAGCGGGAGGTCCCATCGCGTGTGTGCAGACCGGAGACGTCCTCACCGTCGACATCGCAGCGCGCAGCATCTCGGTCGACGTTGAACCACGGGTCATGGCCGCTCGTCGAGAGCGTCTACTTGCGTCCGAAGGGTTCGCCCCGGTCGGTCGGGACCGGGCCGTGTCATCGGCGCTGCGAGCCTACGCCGCCCTCGTCACATCGGCTGATCGGGGAGCCACTCGTGATCTATCCACCATCGACAGCCGGCGGACTGGGTGCGGCTAGTGGCTTCTCGCGGCAGTGGGTCGGCCAGCGGGGGGTGAAAAGCGTCGGTTGTGTGTGTGACGGGGGACACCCGCCGCTGCGGGTGAATCCCTGTTACCGTAGGGGTACATCCGCGCGCATTCGCGCAGATGCCTTCTGAAGAAAGTTCTCCATTGAAATCCTTTATCGAACTAGGCGTGCCCACGCCTGTCGCCACGGTGCTCGCCAAATCTGGCAAGACGGCCCCGTTCCCCATCCAAAGCGATACGCTGCCTGATTCACTCGCCGGTCGAGACATTCTCGGCAAGGGTCAGACTGGCTCGGGTAAGACGTTGGCATTCGCCATCCCCATGGTTACCCGCTTGTCTCAGTCGTCGTCGACGCCCACGGCCAGCCATCCTCGCGGACTCGTGCTCGCTCCCACCCGCGAACTCGCGACCCAGATCGCCGCCGAGATCGCCCCGGTCGCGAACGTCTTCGGCCTCCGGGTCGCCACCATTTTCGGTGGCGTCAGTCAACGCCCGCAGGAGAAGGCGCTGCGCGGTGGGGCCGACATCGTCGTGGCCTGCCCCGGCCGACTCGAAGACTTGATGGAACAGCGCATCGTCCACGTGGATCACGTCGAGATTGCTGTCATTGACGAGGCCGACCACATGTCAGACCTCGGGTTCCTGCCCGCAGTGACGCGCATCCTTGAACAAACTCCTGCCGGTGGGCAACGGCTGTTGTTCAGCGCCACCCTCGACCGTGACGTGGACAAACTCGTGCGTCGATTCCTCCACGAGCCTGCCCGGCACGCTGTCGACACCACCGGCGTCCCGACCGACATGATGAGCCACCACGTCTTGGTGATCAAAGATCCCGAGGAGAAAACTAAACTGGTGGTGGAACTGGCCTCCGGTCGCGGTCGCCGAATCCTGTTTACTCGCACGAAGCACCAGGCCGAACGCCTCACGCTACGCCTTAATCAGGCAGGCATTCCGGCCGTTGAGTTGCACGGCAACTTGTCGCAGCGTGCCCGCGATCGCAATTTGGCTACATTTTCCCGTAACCCCGAGGACGGCGGGGTTCGCGTGCTTGTCGCCACGGACGTGGCAGCCCGCGGTGTTCACGTCAACGACGTGCGGATGGTGATCCACGTTGACCCACCGGCTGAGCACAAGGCTTACTTGCACAGGTCTGGCCGCACCGCGCGCGCCGGGGCTTCCGGGACGGTGGTGACTGTCGCGTTCGTCAACCAACGACGCGAAGTCGCCCGAATCCTGAAGCACGCGTCCGTCACTGCCGCGCCGACTTTCGTCAATGCCGGAGCTCCGGAAGTGGCACGTCTCGTGGGCAAGCCAGCTGAACTTGCTCCCTCCCGCGACAATGCTCCGGTGGTGACTGCCGCGCCATCTACCGGGCGATCACGCAAGTCCACGCGCACCGACCGACCAGGTAAGGGGCGCCGCCGCCCTTCCCGGTCATTGCGCGAGACCCAGGTGTCCGCAGATCGAGGCAGGAGCCAGTCACCCGACGGCGGGGCCGGCCATAAACGCCCGACTCGCCGGCGTGAGGACGAACGATCTACTAGCCGACCCCACTCAAGCGCGCGCCCGCGAGTTCGCGACGATGAAGACCGCGCCGATCACAGGGGCAGACCGCGTGCCGACCGCCGAAATGATCAGCCTAACGACCGGCGGAGTGAGCAGCGGACCGATCGCCGCGCCGATCAGCGGGGAGACCGCCGCGGCAGTCGTCGATCTGACGAGCGACCGCAGGGGTGGGAAGATTCCCGAGGCCAACAGAAGCGCCGCAGTTCCGGAAAGCGACACCAAGGGGGCACCCAGACTGACAGCGAGCCTCGTTCTCGACGAGAAGGCCGCAATGACCGGCGACGGAGTGGATCATCCTCACGCAATGAGACCTTCACGGGTGGCTCTGCTACGGGTGGTTCGGTGCGAGGCAAGCGGGGTGAACGTTCGTCGACCAGCGTCCGGTCCGGCCCAACCAGCGACCACAAGACCAGCGACCACAAGACCGGCCACCACAAGACCGGCCACCACAAGGCCAGTGGACACAAGACCAGCGAGCACAAGGGGCGGGCTGCGTCGAAGAAACCGCGCCACTCCCAGCGTCGCCGGGCTGCTGCCTGACCACCTCTGGTGGGCTAACCGAACACGAGTGACTTAACGTCGGGTGATCCATGGACCTAGCATCAGGCTGTTGTCTCTGAGGCAACACCCACTGTTGCGAAGGGACTGCCGTGCACCGAACTACATCACAGTCGAACTGGCGCCGCTGGAGTCTAGCCACCCTCGGAGCATGCCTCAGCGTGACCCTGGTTCTGGCTGGCTGTTCGAGCGGCACGGAGTCTCGCGACGCGGGTGCCGCTGCGACGACGGCGGCGCCGACACCGGTCAGCGGTTCCGATGAGAAGCCCGAGTGCGACGGACTGAGCGCGCTCGAGTCCGGCACGGTCCCAGCCACATCTACCGAGGACACAGACTCTCTCGACCCCGTAGGGGCCACTCTGCGGGCCAATTGTGTCTTGGCGGCGTACCCTCCCCTTGATGCTCAGATTCCCGAATCGGTCAAAGACGAACTGTGTGGGAAGTATGGTCCGGCCAAGAGGGCCCTGTGCAAGAAGGCGATTCCCAACCGTGTCACGTTGCCGAATTGGACGTTTACGTGCCCGCCCTATGGAGACCAATGGGGTTGTTTCGAACGTGAGGTGGACTTCGAGAACCAGTGCCACAACGAAAAGAAGAACGACTGCCAGCCGTGGGGCGGAGTGACGTCGGATTCGCAGGTGTGGCACAAAGCGCCGGTGCCAGGTGTCTTTGAGACCCTGGTGATGTCAGGGCGCAAGGCGTCCACGGACGTCGCCAACTGGTTCAAGGACCGTACCGTCACGGCAGGGGGATCCATGATGGGCACATCCGTGGGGGATGGTTCTCAGCCGAAACAACTCAACTTCGCCTACTGCGGCCAACTCCATCCCGGCAGCCAAGACGCGGCCACAAGCGGCATCGGCCTGTGCATGGGTCAAGGGCATAAGGCAGATGGTGAGAACAACTGGTGGTTCGGGGGCAAGGATTTCACCGTCAAGACGGTTGACTTCACCGCTATCCTCACCTGGATCAAGCCGTATCTGCCCGCGTTCGTGCAAAAGATCATGGGCAACATGAAGCTGACGGGCAACGTCTTGATCGGCAAGCAGAAGCCAATCTTCGTCATCACGGCCCACTCCGGCAGCGATGTCCGCGGCCCGGTCGCATCCTGGCTCATCAACAACTTGTTCATCGTTGTCGGCAGCGATGTGCGGTTACGTCCCGGCGCTGGCAACTAAGCCACCCTGGGCACATGGCCGAGACGTTCCGGGCTACCCCGACGCGAGCAGTTTCTGTGGCGAGCGCCCGATGTACCGGGCCTGGGAGGCGTCCCTAGGCGTCGCGCTTCTTCATCACGTAGGCGCCAGCCACCATGAGGACGACGACGTAGCCGCAGAAGACGCCAAAGCCTGCCCACACGGGTAACAGGTTGGCCTGCTGTTCGACCTGGATGATGGATTGACCAGCGGTTCCTGGTAGCCACTTGGTGAGGTTCCACGACACTGCCTGGGGCAGGAACGGTAGCGACACCAAGATCGGCAACACGAACAAAACGCCCACGATGATCGCAACTGCTCCTGCAGTGCTTCGCACAATGAGGCCGAGCGCCATACCCATGAGGGCGATTACAGTCAGGTACATCGCGCAGCCCACGACAGCCCGCAGCACTCCTGGTTCGCCGAGAGTCGTTCCGAGGCCTTCGGAAGCAAAGATCGGCATCGACAGGTAGAACACCGCAAAAGCCGCCACCAAAGTGACAACGAACGTCACCACAGCGAGGGCCACCACTTTGCCGAACAGGACCGGCAAACGGGTTGGGACGGCCGAGAATGTGGACCGAATCATGCCGGAGGTGTACTCGCTGGTCACGAACATCACGCCAAGGATGGCCGTCGCGAGTTGAGACATGAATATTCCGCTCAGGGCCGTGCCCGCCGAATCCCACACGACCTCGGGAGGCAGTTCACCTTCTGAGTAAGCGAAAGTCGATCCCCAACTGAACAGCAGTCCGAGTCCGACGGTGGCGACCACCGCGATCAGATACGTCCAATACGTAGAACGAACTGTCCGCAGTTTGATGAGTTCGGATCGAATTACACCGCCTTGATTGACGGTCCAGACGGGTCTGGTGGTGGCGGATTTCTCAGTAGTTGTCATGGGGCCAGTCCGTTCGCGACGTGGGCTTGATATTCGACCGAATCGTGGGTGAGTTCCATGAACGCTTGCTCCAGCGAAGCCATCTGAGGCGCAAGTTCGTGCAGGGTGAGCCCCGCCGCCGCCACTGCGTCGCCGATCTGCGCAGCCGACAACTTGGTGACTTCCAAACCGCCGGTGTCGTCCGAGGTCACTTCACCACCGGCAGATTCGATCGTACGGACTAGCTGCTCGGGCTCGGGGCCGCGCACTAGCACATGATTCTGCGACGACTTCTTGATGAACTCGGCCATGCTCATGTCGGCGATGAGCCGCCCGCGACCAATCACAATCAGGTGGTCAGCGGTCTGAGACATCTCACTCATCAGGTGAGAGGAAACAAAAATCGTGCGGCCCAGGTTGGCGTAGTGCTTGAGGAGGTTGCGAATCCAGAGGATTCCTTCCGGGTCGAGTCCATTGACTGGCTCGTCCAAGATGATCGTCTCGGGATCACCGAGGAGGGCGCCGGCGATGCCGAGGCGCTGACCCATTCCCAAAGAAAATCCCTTGACCCGTTTGTCGGCGACCTCGTCGAGTCCGACCATCGCGATTACCTCGTCGACTCGTGAGCGTGGGATCCCGTTGGTGGCCGCTACTGCTCGCAGATGATTGCGGGCGGTCCGTCCGGGTTGGAACTGCCGCGCATCAAGCAGGGCACCCACCTCCTGGAGGGGGGCCTTGTGGTCGCGGTAATGCTTACCGTTGACGGTCACATCGCCAGTCGTCGGACGGTCGAGGCCCATGACCATCCGCATCGTGGTGGACTTCCCGGCACCGTTGGGTCCCAAGAATCCCGTCACAGTACCTGGCTGGACAGTGAAGTTGAGGTTATCGACTGCGACCTTGTCTCCGTACCGCTTCGTCAGCGCTTCTGCTTGGATCACAGAACCATCATGGACGGTCGCAATCGGCCGTCCACGACTTGGGGTGGCAGGGCTGGATACCCATGACGACGCCGAGCGACATCGAACGGGTGGGCCAACCTGGAGTCAAGGGGCGGGAGGCGCGATGGTGGGGAATACTTCGGGGCATGTGGTCGAGGTTGCTGCACACGCTCGAGGCAGCGCTGAGCTTCGACCTCGGTCGGCTGCGCCTGGTGGTGCCTTTCAGGCTCGCGATTGGCACAACGATTCCGCTCCTGATCGGCATTGCAACCAGCCAGATCCCGCTCGGCGTGGCGGCGGCCCTGGGAGCCTTCATCTGCGGTTGCGCTGACTCCGGCGACATATTCCCGATCCGGGCCCGAGCGATGGTGGTCACCGCGGTGGCCCTGTTCGTGACTGCTCTGATCGGCGGGCTTGTGTCGGAGAATCACCTGGCGATTGTTCTGGTTTCGATCCCCGTCGCCGCCGCTTGCGGGTTCGCGGCCGCCTTCGGCCCCCACGCGTCGATGACGGGAACCTTGGCGTTAGTCATTTTTACGATCTGGGCGGGAGCGGCGCTGTCTGCTGAAGCAGCCTGGGCTCAGGCCATCGCGGTGGGTATCGGTGGCCTGTTTCAAGCAGCGTTAGCCCTGGCGAGCTGGCCACTGCATCGGGCGGCAGCTGTGCGGGGAGTTGTGGCTGACGTGTGGAGAACGTTCGCCGTGGCTTCGGCTGGCCAGCCGAAGAACGTGTTGTCGCCGACCCTTCCGGCCCAACTGCTGTCGGCAGCCTCGCAAGTGCGGCTGTCCGGCGCTCGGGGTGGGACCCGAGAGTGGCTGGGGTCGCTGGTCGATTCTGCTCAGGAGTTGCGGCTGCCGCTCGCCGCCATATCGGCCCGCCGCCACCACCTCATCGCAACCGGCCAGCAGTCGTCAGCCGAGTATCGGGAACTCACGACGTTCACGGACGCGGTCTCGCAGGCTTGCCGAGCAATGTCGAGGGCGCTCGTGTTGCCGATCCGTCGCGGCCACGTCTCGCCAGCCATACAAGCGGTACGAGACGCCGGCACGGATGCAGCTCAGTACTTTCCCACTCAAGTGTCGGCAATCACTCAAGCATTCGCCGCTGCGGAGCGGGCAATGACCGGGCCCCTTCCGATCGGTCGTCGCGCCGAGATGGACTATCGGATCGACATCCGTGGGGAGCGTCTAGTCGCCGATGCGAAGGCTCACGCCACCATGGCATCGCCGGTCTTGCGCCACGCTATTCGGCTGACCGTTGGCATTTGTGCCGCGTGGGTCATTGGATATTCACTGCTCGACGCCCACGTGTACTGGGTGGCGCTCACCGTGGCGTGGGTGTTGCGCCCCGACTACGGCTCAACGATGGGGCGCATCGTGGCTCGCATCGCCGGGACCCTCGCGGGTCTGGCGATCATTGGTGCCGTACTCGCGTTCGTCACCCCGGGCCTTGCAGTCCTCGTCGCGATCTGCACGCTGTCGGCTTTTGTGCTCTACGCCTTCCTCACCGTCAACTATTCCGTTGCCGTCATCGGGGTGACCATCCTGGTTGTCGTCCTGTTGGCCATGGAAGGGGGCCAACTCAACGCGACAGTCGACAACCGAGCGTTGGGGACACTCCTGGGCGGGCTGGTATGCCTGGTGGTGAGCCAGATCTTGCCCACCTTGGCCGGTCCCACGCTGGTGACCAAGCTGACTGCAGTAGCCACTCGGGCCAGACCCTATGTGGATGCCGTCATTGATGGCGGGGATGTGCGCGCCGCGTCGGGGCCGTTGATTGCTGCCCGCTCTGATGCGGCCGCCGCAATCATGGCTGCCCACATTGAACCCGCCCGGGGCCCACTGGACGCTGATCGGGCCGAGCGCGTCCTCGATGCACTACTGCTCGGTATCTTCTTCATTGCCGCGATCGATTCACCGACGAATCGACAGTCCACCAACCCGGGTGATCGCGAAGCCATCTATCACGCCTTGGACGATGTGGTTGGCCATCTCGAAACGCTCTCAAGTTCCACACGTCCGGCATCCAATCCAGCTAGTCCGCCTCGGTCACGCCTACCCCTGCCGAACGTGGATCGAGCTACTAGCGGCGGCCTCGTCGGAGCCACGGCTGCGTTCGAGCGGGCAGCGAATTATCTCGACGACGGCCGAGGGTCATCAACGCCGTTGACGTGATGACCGCGCGGACGTCCGCGACGGTTCGAACTGGGCTTGCCGTGTGGCGGCTGGGCTCGTCAGTGATCCAGGTGATGAAGGCTCAGGCCCGCCAACTGGACTAACAAGATCGTGGGAGTGGAGCACTAGCGGTACGGCCCGGCTAAAGTCTCGGCCATGCGCTCACAACACACGCTGCCAGGGGTTGCCCGCTTTCGCCGGACGTTAGCCGCGGCCATCGCCGCAGCCATGACGCTCACCCTAGCTGGTGTCGGTGGTGCGGCGGCCGAGGCCAGTCCTGCCGGTACTGAACTGGCCGCAGCCACCGAGGCCGCTGCGGACTCGGTGGGTGGCCAACCAATGCCAGGGGCATCGCCCCGTCAGATCCGTTCGTCACACACATGTACGCCGCGACCTAGGGCGAAGTGTGCCGGGGCGCACCTGCGTGGAGTGGAGTGGCGCAATGCTGACTTGCGCAGAGCCAACCTGCGCAATGCCAATCTCAGGGGGGCCGATCTGCGGGGAGCGAACTTACACAAGGCGAAGCTGCGCGGTGCCAGCTTGCGTGGCGCGAACTTGAAGGGCGCCAACTTGAGTGGGGCCCAGGTTCGCGAAGTCAACCTGCGACAGGCGAACATGCGCAAGACGAACTTGCGCAAGGCGAACCTGCGCGAATCCAATCTCCAACGGGTGGTGGCACGGCACGCCGATGCCCGGCGAGTCAACCTCAACACTGCGAACTTGCGCAAGTCGAACTGGGTAGGCGCGAACCTGTTCCGCGCTGATCTGCGCAACTCAGACGCACGCCAGGCGGTGATTCGCAACGCCAACTTGGACTCGGCCCGGGCTGGTAATGCCAACATGCGGGGGACTGTGTTTGGCAACACGTCGATTGTCGGCACGGGGTTCTCTGGCACCGAGTTCGGCGACGAGCCAGCCCAGACTGTGGTGCTCCCGCAACAGGGCCAACAGATCGTGCAGGCCATCGATGCTGCCACCCAGACCGTCGACATCGTGATCTACGAGATTGGCGGGCCCAACATTGTCGGGCAAGCGGGTGCCCCTGGGGCCCTGATGGACGCGATTAGTCGAGGCGTGAATGTGCGGATCACGGTCAACGGGCAGTGGTACAACGATGACTGCGAGCAGGCCACCCCGCAAAGTGAGTGTGCCGAGTACTACAAGGTCGACTGGATCTATGCGACTCAGGCGTCTCTGCAGGCTGCCGCATCAGCTGCCACCAACCCGGGCACATTCCAGTTGAACTTCGCCAACAACAACTTCGAGGTGACTCACCAGAAGACCATTCTCATCGACGCGACAGACCCGGCTACCGGGCTGCCCCTGGCTGCCGCACAGCTGCCTTCGACAGCGCGGGCACTGATCTCGACAGGCAATCTCAACGCGTTCGGCTGGGGTAACAAGTCCCTCGTCAACCCGGCTGAGGACTGCCCTGAAGGCTGTGTTGAATGGTCAGCCCGAGACTTTCTGATCAACACGCCCAACCCCACGTTGATAGCAGAGGTCGCAAGCGTGTTCTATTCCGACTTCTTCTGCGGAGCCCAGGCGCCCGGCACGACTGCCTCACGCACCAACACCAACGGGCTGCTCGGCACCACTTTGCCGTTGACGTGGAGCAACGGAGCAACCTGGCCTCAAGCCCCGGGGAACCTCAATCAGTATCCCGATGCGGCCACGGGCTATCCGTTTGATCCGGCCCCCGGCACCACCATTCAGGGCAACGCTCGTGAACGCACCTTGGCCCTTATCAACTCTGCCCAGCACAGCCTTGTTGTCTACAACGAAGAGATGAGTGACTCCGACACCGTAGACGCTCTCATCTCGGCGGCCAAACGGCTCGGGCCCGGCAAGGTGCGCGTTGTGATGACGATGGACAGTAAGTACTGGCAGGCGTGGACGAAACTGGCCGACGCGGGAGTTGCGATTCGGATCACTCAAGCAGATTCGCAGTATTCGAACCAGCTTTACATCCACGCGAAGGTGATTGTTGCCGACAACACCGACGCGTTCATGGGGTCAGAGAACATCTCGTTCGCGTCGCTGAACTTCAACCGTGAACTCGGACTCATGGTCACGACACGGGTGGGTGCCGGTTCCGCTTGGCTGCGCAATGTTCGGGCGGTCCAGGCGTTCGTCAACACGTTCGAGAGTGACTGGAAGACTCCCGGATACTTGAACTGGGATGTGACGGCTCAGGCCGCGGCCCAGTCCGGACAGTTGACACAGGGCCCAGCAGTAGCCACTGCCTCCGGCGAGGTTGCTCGGATGCAGTCTTCCGGTGGGTTCCCCATGCTGTGCGGGGCCATCCCGGCCCGCCCGTAGTCGAGCTCGCAACTCCGCGGCACCCGCCGGGAAGTTGTGGGAGGCTGCAACGGTGAGCACTCAACGCGAATGCGACGTCGTCATTTTCGGAGCCACGGGTTTTGTGGGCAGACTGGTGGCCCAGTACTGCGCCGAGCACTTCGGTGGCAAGCTGCGGGTGGGACTAGCCGGACGGTCGGCCACCAAGCTGGAAGCGTTGCAAGCATCGCTGCCAGGAGCGGCTGATTGGCCCGTGATCGTGGCGGACTCATTCGACGCGCCAGCCCTCGACGCGATGGTGAAACGGACCCGGGTGGTTGCAACCACTGTCGGGCCGTACGCCAAGTATGGGCGTGAGCTGGTTGCCGCGTGTGCGCGCCGCGGCACGCACTACGCAGACCTAACCGGGGAGTCCCTGTTCGCGGCTGACTGCGTCAAGCAGTTGCACCACACGGCCCACGGAACGGGCGCGATCATCGTCAACTCGTGCGGATTCGACTCGATTCCGAGTGATCTGGGCGTGTTGGTGGCGCACCAGGCCGCCAGCGACGCTGGCGCTGGCCACCTCACCGACGTCACCTTAGCGGTACGAGCAATGAAGGGCGGCATCAGCGGCGGAACGATCGATTCGTTCCGTCACCAAGTAGACACGGTCAAGTCGAACCCTAGTTTGCGTCGCCTGCTCAGCGACCCCTATTCATTGCTGCCCCCCGATGTGGAACGGCCGCGCGTGCGGCAGCCACGGGACCTCGCTGGTGTGTCTTACCGCGATAGCTTGCGTTCGTGGGTGGGGCCGTTTGTCATGGCATCACACAACACGCGAGTTGTGCATCGCAGTAACGCGCTCCTCGACTTCGCCTACGGGTCCGATATGCGTTACCAGGAAGTTGTGGCGTTCGGTCGATCAGGTCGGGCCCGGTTGCAGGCGCAGGGAATGCAATGGGGTTTGCGGGCGCTGATGATGGGGATGGCCACGCCCGGTACTCGTCAGATCTTCGATCGAGTTCTGCCCGATCCGGGCGATGGCCCGTCCGAGCAGTCCCGCGACGAGGGGCATTTCGCGCTCGAGGTGGTTGCCTTCACCAGCGGCGGCCCCATCGTTCGCGTTAAGGTCACTGCCCAAGGGGATCCCGGGTACGCCGCGACGTCAGTCATGCTCGCCGAGAGCGCCCGCACCTTGGCGCTGAGCCCGGGCGGGCCCGGGGGAGTTCTCACGCCTGCCACAGCAATGGGGTCGTTGCTCGTTGACCGGCTACGCGAGGCAGGAATGACAATCACCGCATCCGCGGACTAGGAGGGAACATGGGTCGATCCCGCGGCGAAGCTGACGCTCAGATCGCAGCGCTGCTGAACAAGGCCCGAAAATCTCTCGGTCTGTCGATGGCGTTTCTGACCCGAATGGAAGGCGACACCCAGACTCTTGAGGTCGTCGATTCTTCCATTCCGTTCATCAAGGATGGTGTCAAGCAGGACCGATCAACGAGCTTCTGCCAGGCCATCCTGGACGGCAAGCTGCCCGATGTGATCCCCGACGTCACTGAGCACGACTACGCCATGAGCCTGCCAGCGGCGCGCATGCCGCGAATCCGCAAGTACATCTCGGTCCCCATCGTGCTGTCGGACGGGTCACTTTATGGCACTTTCTGCGTGGCAGGATTGCGTAAAGATCGCGAACTCCAGGCACGGGATCGGGCACTCATGGAAGTGCTGGCGGACGCAGCCCGCATGATCATCGAGCCGAGAGTCGCTGACGAGCGTCGGAGTGCGGAACTGTCGGCGCGATTCGAGCCGGTCGTGGCCGCGGGTGGACCTGACATCGTGGTGCAGCCCGTGGTTTCTTTGCCCGATGGCTCGGTCGTGGGCGTGGAAGCGCTCAGTCGGTTTCCACCCACATGGCAGCTCGCTCCCGATGCGTGTTTCGCGCAGGCCTCCGAGATCGGGCTCGGTGGTGAACTCGAGTTGTTGGCTGTCGTTCGCGCAGCTGAAGCAGTTGACGATGTCGACGGATATGTCGCCATCAACCTATCTCCGTCGGTGCTGGTCGGGCGGCGAGCCCAAAGTCTTCTCTCAACCCTTCCTCTCGGCCACATCGTCCTTGAGCTCAGTGAGCATCAAGCTGTCAGCGACTATGACGAGCTCATGACAGTGTTGGCGCCACTGCGAGCAGCTGGCATGCGCCTGGCCATTGACGACGTCGGCGCTGGCTTCTCGTCTCTGCGTCACATCGTCCGAACGGGACCTGACATCATCAAACTCGATCGAGAAATCGTCGCTGGCGTTGTATCTGATGCGGTACTGCCCACGGTGATTCGATCTCTGGTTCAGTTGGCGGACGCGTGCGGTGCGACGACCGTCGCCGAAGGCATCGAGACCGCCGACGACGCCGCGATGCTGGCTGAACTCGGGGTGACCCATGGTCAGGGATGGCACTTCGGCAGACCCGCTCCGGTGGTGGCTCGTTCGCCTGCTGGGACTTAGGCAATCCTGTCGTATCTTGCGGCTCCAACGGGCGCCTCGTGTTCTCAGCCACGCATCCGTTGCTCCCAGACCTTCACTCTGTCCGGCGCGCTCGCAGTGGGTTGCCGTCACAGTTCGAGGGCAGCACGCAATCGGTCGGCATCCATCATGCCGGGCCCGGTAGCCGGTGGAAAGGAATCAAGCAGCCGAATGAGGTCATCCCGGCGGGTCGGATCTGCGGCGGCTTGCCTGGGCGTGTAGCCATCCAAGGCAGGGATCTGATCGTCGAGCCAGTTCTCCTCGTGGTGGCGCACAACGTCAGCCAAGATCTTGGCCAATTCCGGATCCTGAGGAGCCATGCTCGCTGGAAAGAAGCCGGGATTCGGGGCCGCGACCGATGCGACGCTCTGGTGAGAGTGTCGTGGCATGGGTCCTGCCGGGGTGCGTGACTCGGAGACGATGTGACACCCGGGCACAGCGTACTGGAGGGCGCTGACTGCGCGTTCAAATCGGGCTTCACTGTTGGCTTCGATGCGCAGTTCGGTGTCCGTCAGTTGGAATTGGGCGCGAACGCGGGGAAGTCCGTCGGTGATGACTTCTTCCATCCATTCGTGTCCAGAGTCTCCCATGGTGACGTAGTGGCCATCGAGGTATTCGCGGGCGGCGAACGGATCTTCGACCCGCACAGTCGCCTCGCACATCACGATAGGTTCGCCCTCAGTGTTGAGCAGGACCGGCGGCGCGAGCCTGCGGCTGAGGAACTCGACGACTTCGACCGGGTCGGGGGAGCCGTCGAGAAGGTCTGTTAGCGGACGTCGCTGGTTGAGAGCGACGGGTTCGGCGCCCCCGAAGATCTGTATTGAGTCACCGGCAGGAAGCAGCAGCATGCAGAAGAACTGCCCCACCTTTACCTGGCGACTAGCGGATTTCTCGCTGACCACGATGCGGTCACCAGTACGGATATCGCGAACCTCGATGTTGATACCGGGCCGTACCCGTTCGACTTCGTAGACCGACCGCTCCTGCAGCAGCCACTGCTCGGCCAGGGCTAGTTCATCGTCGGGCAAGAGAACGCCCCGGTCACGGACAAAGTCCTCCAAACACCCGCCTTCGAACAGGGCCGCACCCATCACCAGGTCGTCTCCCAAGGCAGTCAGCAAGGCGTAGCGATCAGTCGAATGTTGACTGCGGGCCTCGGCGAGGCGTACGACGATCAGGCGGTCGATCGTCTCGACATAGACGCGTGCCTTGGCCCAGAGCCAGCGGCCGCGAGCCTCCAGGGGGAGTTGTTCCTTCCCCAGATGGCAGCGCTTGTACTTTCGGCCGGAACCGCACCAGCACGGCTGCTTTCCACCCAAGTCAGCCCGGCCTGCTCGCGCGAATTCGTCGAGCAGGACATAAAGATCATCGTCAGTGGGAACTCGAGCGCGGCGCAAGTATTCGAGTCCGGCGGTGGCATCTCCCCGGTCACTTGCGTAACGAGCCAAGTCGCGGGACGCGTGAGTGAATCCCGAGTCGAGGTCGAGACATTCGTGGAACAGTCGCTCTGCCGCCAACGCTTCCCCGAGTGCTTCGCGGGCCTTGGCCTGCAACCACAGCAGGCCCGCTCGGGATCCTGCTGTCGCCAGCGACTCCATGGTTTCGGCGAACAGTCCGAGACTTGCCGGGGACAGGCCCTTGCTTGCCGACTCAGCCCAAACGGCATATGCCACTTCGGGGTCCTCGAGAAAGGCGACGCTAGCTCCGACGACGGGCCGGTCGTCTTCAACGGTGTCGGGAGCTGACTCGGGGAACTGTTCTTCGGGTAGCGAAGTCAGAGTCGGATCAACGGCTGGGGTCGAGTCTTCGAAAAGGTCGTCAAGAGACTCGCCGGTTTCGACCCGGTCCAAAGCTGAGGCGAGCAAGGCGTCGACGCGAGTACACAGCGCCACGAGGGCCAGCGCCGCGAGAGCTTGGTCGTCAGTCAGATCGTGATATCGCTGCAGCGACTCGATGCGCTTTGCTGCTCGCCAATCGGGGAAGTCGAAATCGTCCGGGGCAAGCCAGTCGCCATCCACGGTGAGGGATTCGTTGGCGCACATCGTCGTTAGGGGTGGGAGGCGTCGGGTCGTTGGAGGGTTGTTGCCGAGTGCAACCGCCGTCCAGAAGGCTTGGACCAGCATGACCGGCTCAGACTCGTTGGCATGCTCGTCAACGACCCGACGCAAAGCACGTCCCATACTCGCGTCACTGTCGGATGGCCGCGCGTCACCGGCGTGGAAGACTTCCCAACCGTCAGGTGAGTACCGCAGGCCAATATGATCGCCAGGGTTAGCCGTGCAGGCCGTGAACGTTCCCTCTGGTAGGAGCAGGATCCCCGCGTCAGGCAGTTCGTCAAGGTCTAGTCCCCGATCGCGAGCCGTTTCATGGTCGATCATGTCGGGCCACACTTCCACAGCCGTTGCGCCCGAACGAAGCGGGAGGTCGCCATCGTCATCGACAAACAATGCCAGCGGCGCCAGGTCTGGTTCGATCGCGATGAACTCCCCGTTCCGTTCGGGTTCGGTGAGTCGGTGGGTGAACTCGATATCTTGGGCCAGCAAGTCGAGTCGGGCCAGTCGTCCGTCCAACAACGTCAGAGTCGGACTCTCGTCGTGTGAGTCGAGAGCGTCCCACAAGTCGTCCTCGTCGATCGTAAGACCGTGCGAGGCAATGTGATCGATGATCGCGTCGATCGAAGCCGGTCCATTCTCGGCGAGGAATCGATCTATGTGCGCAGTCAGGTCGTCCACGGAGAAAGCCATGCGACCAATCTACGCGACCGGTCGGCAGAGGGAATGGGAATCGGTCAGTTACAAGGGTAGGGGCGCAGCGCAAGCAGGCCAGACGGCCCTTGGTGATGATGGTTGCGCGGCGCCCTGCGCAGGTAGATCAGTCGTGTAGGTCTTCGCTTGGTGGATCAGCAACAGGCGAGCGTAATTCCTTGAACTTGCTTGCCATCGTGGGGTTGTTGCGGGTGAGCTTCTTGATGGTGAGCTCGTCTGCTTTGTCGTTGGCAAGGCGCAAGTTGCGGCCCGACTTGGTGAGATACTCTTTGACCTTTTCCAGTCGGTCGATGGACTTGTCGATCTCTTCGATGGCCGATTCGAACTGGCGTGACGCCAAGTCGTAGTTCCGGCCGAACGCAGCCTTGAACCCGTCGAGTTCGGCCTCGAAGTTCGTGATGTCGATATTTTGCTCACGGATGCGCGCTAGTTCTCGCCGTTGATCGAGCGACTTGATGGCCGCATTCCGGAGCACTGTGATCATGGGGATAAACATCTGTGGCCGGATCACATACATTTTCGGGAAACGGTGCGAAACATCGACGATTCCCTGGTTGTACAGTTCGCTGTCAGCTTCCAAGAGAGACACAAGCACCGCGTATTCGCAGCTCTTCTGATTGCGGTCCTTGTCGAGCTCAGCCAGAAAGTCTTCGTTCTTCTTCTTAGTGGCAGTCTCGTCGCTCTCGTTTTTCATTTCGAACATGATGGAGATGAACTCGGTGCCGTCCTCGTCACTGTCCCGGAAGATGTAGTCTCCTTTGCTGCCATCGCGCACATCGGTGTCTTTTTCGAAATAGGCGGTGGGGAATGCGGTTGAGCGAATTTTGTTGAACTCGATCTCGCAGTGCTGTTCGAGGGTCTCGCCGACCATCTTGGTCGATAGTCGCGCTTTCATGTCCCTCAGCCGCTCGATGGCTTCGTCGCGGTCACGCAACTGCACTTCGTAGCGCTCCTTGAGGTGCTGGGCTTGCAGTTGCTGCTCAGCATCCTTAGCTTGCAGACTGTGCTGGAGCGCGTCGCGTTCCTTTTCGACCGTGGACAGGGCTTCACGCAAAGCCAATCGCTGCGCAACGTCGGTCTTCTCGAGCTGCGCTTTGAGTGCGGCGATCTCTGTGTCCTTGCGGGCTGACTCGTCTTTCAGGGAGTTGACGGCTTTGGCTGCGGCGAGTTCGGCGCTGCTCTTGAGTTCCTCCTTGAGGCGCTCAATCTCAGAATCCTTGCGGCTGGTCTCCTCTGCGAGCCTGCGGGCAATTTCGGCCTTGTCTCGTTCATGTTCGGCTCGGCTGGTCTGCTCGGCGAGAGCGAGGCGCTCGTGGACGGCAGCTTCGAAGGCTTCGTCGCGGACTTGGCGCAAGATGTCGGCATATCCAGCCTCATCGATAGTGAAAGCTTTGCCGCAGTGAGGGCATTTGATCTCGTTCACGCTTCCCCCTTTTGGTCATTGGTCCCCCTTTTGGTCATTGGTTGCTGGTCGATCGGGTGTGTGCTCGCCCCAGCTGTGACTTCGTTGTCCGCCACCGTAGTGGTTTTGTATCACCTTGACACATCGGATAGCACTTTCTGTCGAGCAACAAGATGGTACGCAGTTATGGTTTCGATAGCATAAGTGAAAGTCAGCATTCTCCCAGGGCTCCCGTATCAGTGGCGCCACTGACAAGTGTCGAGATGCGAGTAGGTATGCTCGCCCGTATGGCGACTAAGACGATTGTTCAATATTTCTCTGACCTCACTGGTGAAGTCATTGATGGCGATTCCGCGACCGTCTCGTTCGGGCTTGACGGTTATCGCTACGAGATCGACCTGACACTCGCTGAGCAGCAGTACTTGCGTGAACTACTTGCGCCTTATATCGCTGCGGGCCGGGCTGTGCGGGGCGAGCGCCGGGGACGCGCCAGCGCTGCCCAGACGTCTAGTGGTGGCCCGTCTCCGAAGGTGGTTCGAGCTTGGGCCAAAGAGAACGGTCACCCAGTCCCGGATCGTGGTCGCATTCCAGCCCCCATCTTCGAGGCGTACCTCGCGGCTCACTAGGCCTGCGGAGCTTCCCGCAGCCAGTTAGTTGGGACGGCCCGACTCTGAGCTTGGTCGCCTTTGCGCTGGCTTGTGTGCCATGTGGTTTGCAGGCGTTGCGGCCCTGTGGCAGAGTGTGATCGTACTTGGTGGATCACGACGAAATGGGACGTTACATGACTTCGACAAGGGCTGCTTCTGGCGGGCACACACGGTTGTTTCTGAGATCGCCACGGCTGATGGCCCTGGTGATGGCGCTCGTGATGATCCTGCCGGTCAACATGATCGCAGTTTCGCCTGGTGCGCAGGCGGCTCCAACCGAGTTGCCCTGGGGTCCCAACGCTTCGGTGTCAGCACTCGCGGTGGCTCCGGATGGGACGGCCTATCTGGGAGGCGCGTTCACACGGTGGTCGCCGCTGACCGGTGGCGGTGCCCGCGTCGATGGCGCCAACGGCGCGGTCGACACGCAGATGCCTCAAATCTTGGGCAGTCTGCAGGCCGTTGCCAGTGACGGCAATGGTGGGGTCTACATCGGCGGGTCGATCACTCGCGTGGGCGATGTCGAGGTGGCCGGTGTGGCACACATTTTGGCCGACGGCACGGTCAATTCGGACTGGACGCCGTCAGTGCCCGGGGGAGTCCAGGCCCTGCTCGTTCACGATGGCGTGGTCTACATGGGTGGCACGTTCTCGGAGGTCGACGGCCAGTCCCGCGAGAACTTGGCCGCAGTCAGCGTCGACGGTGACGTCACGAGCTGGGGGCCGCCAGTCGTAGGCAACAACGTTGCCACACTGGCGGTCGATCCCGACTCTGATGTGATTTACGTCGGAGGCTTTTTTACGTCGGTCGGCGGACAGGCGAGGTTGAACATCGCATCGGTCGAAGCTACTGGAAGCGTCACTGCGTGGGACCCTGGCGCGAGTGGAGCGGTCTACTCGATTCAAGTCGACGGCGACTACATGTACATTGGCGGCGCGTTCGCCGTCGCCGGAGGTCACAACCGCTCGCGCCTCGCCCGGTTCGCTCGTGATACCGGCGCATTGGATTTGAACTGGTCCGCCAGCGCGGGCAACACCGTTTTTGCCTTGGCGGTTGACGACGGCGTGATCTACGTTGCCGGCAACTTCACGACGGCAGGCGCACCCGTCGAGTCTCGCGGCAGGCTCGCGGCCTTTGACAACAATGGTGACCTCACGTCGTGGGCGCCAGAGGTGGACGCGACTCCGCAGGCAATCGAAGTAGTTGGTAGCTCCGTGATGGTCGGTGGCGGCTTCGTAGTCGCCAATGGCGCGGCGCGCGAACGGACCGCGGCTTTCAACACAGACGGGGACTTGCTCGACTGGAATCCGATGGTCGGCGGAGCAGTCGTCAGTATGGCCGTGATGGGTGACGGCATGTTTTTGGGTGGCACCTTCACAACTGTCGGTGGGATCGAGCGCCCCAGGCTGGCCGCCCTGGGCCCCGACGGGGAGTTGTTGGACTGGAGTCCAGGCGCCGACGGTTCCGTCAGTGCGCTCGACCTCGTGGGACCAGACCTTTATATCGGCGGGTCCTTCACCGAAGTGACCGGAGTATCCCGCGCGCGACTGGCGTCCATCAATGTGGCAAACGGTCAAGTCACGTCTTGGAACCCTCAGGTCGATAACAACGCCGTATCTGCGGTCAAGGTCGTCGACGACACGGTCTATGTCGGCGGGACCTTCACCTCGGCGGACGGGCAGCCGCGTGGCCGAATGGCTGCTTTTGGCATGGACGGCGAACTCCTTGACTTCGACGCCAACGTTCAAGGCGCGGTGACGGGGATGGCGATTCATGACGGTCGCGTCTACATCACGGGCGCCTTTGGTCAGGTCGATGGCGTTTCGCGGTTCCGCTACGCGGCGGTCGATTCGGAATCAGGCGAATTAACGGATTGGTACCCGGGTCCTGCTGTGGGCAACGTTTTTGCCGTGGTGATCGCCGGGGACTCAGTCGTCATCGGTGGCCAATTTACGACGTTTGCAGGGGAGAGTCGGAATCGCGTCGCGGCCGTCGATTTCGACGGAAACCTGCTCGACTGGAGCCCCGACGTGTCAGGATCAGGGGCAGTTCGTGTCCAAGCCCTCCTGCCCGTCGGCGACACCCTGTATCTGGCGGGAGTGTTCAGCGGCGTCGATGGCGAAGACCGAAGTAACCTTGCGGCCTTGGCTATCGGCGGAGATGTCCTCGATTGGAATCCCCAGCCGTCGAGCACCGTGGGGCTGCTAGCCGCTAATGCCTCCAATCTGTTTGCGAGCGGCAACTTCACCACCGTGGAACGCGAGGCGCAGCCCTATGCGTCGACGCCCGGCGGGATCGCCAAGTTGAACTTCGTGCCCCACACGGTCACGTTCGAGCCAAATGGCGCCAACGGGCAGCCCTACGCGCAGACTTCTAGCGGTGCGGCCGCCCTTCGGGCGAACGAATTCTCGCGGGAGAACTTCGATTTCACAGTTTGGAATACGGAGCCTGACGGTAGCGGAACCAGCTATGCCAATGGTGCTACCTTCTCGTTCAGTAGTGATTTGACGCTTTACGCTCAGTGGAATGAACTGCCGGTACCACCGACGCCACCGAATCCGGGCACCAAGAAGCACCAGACTGCCGCCCGCAACTGCGTCATCGACCGCGGGCCGAAGACGGTCCGGACGGGAACGGCTCGAAAACTGATGAAGCCAAACTGTCGGACCAACGCGGGCAAGCGGGTTGGGGTGCGAGTCAACCTGAACCTGCGGGGCGACGCGCGCTTGTACTCACTGCGTTGCCGCGTTGCTGGCCGGTACGTAGCGACCACCAAACAAGGCAAGACCAAGGCGCGCATCTGCAAGAAGGGGGCAATGTTCTTGATCCCCCGCGTGACGCCTCTGCGGATGCAAGTTGTCTGGGTGGCGCCGGGGGGCCAGCAGTACTTCAAGTACCGCGAAAGCCGGATCTACCGCGCGCGGCGATAGGCGCCACACCTGGGAGCAGTCGCCGCAACGGTCCAGCGGGCCGTCAACCGACTGACCGCTCGAATTGGTCAGGCCTGCGCGACAGGTGCGGCCCCGAGGAAGCACGACGTTAGCGTTCGGCTTCGCGGGCCATGAGGAACTGGACGTCGCGATCGAGGTTGTCGATTCGCACATTGACTGCATCGAACCTGGCGTTCATTTCTTTGCGAAGGCCGCCGATTTCGGCCCTGAGTTCGCCGCGCAGTCCGCTGATCTCGCCTCCGAGCTCGCCACGTAGTCCGCTGATTTCGCCTCCGAGCTCGCCGCGTAGTCCGCTGATTTCGGCGCGGACCACGCGAGTGAAGAGGGTGGACATGAGGATCAGTGCGGTGAAGAAGGCTCCACCGAGGATCACGATGATGGTCCAGGTTTGGGGTTCGGTCATCGTGATCATGCCTCCCAGTATGGCCGGTCGTCTAGGATGCAGGCTAGTCCGATTCCAGTGATGACGGTGGCTAGGTTGGCGGGGCCTGTGGATGCGGCCGATCAGATGCTGGCCCTCACGGGCCCGACCCAGGCTGCACTCGGTTTGCTGCGACCGCGGCGCACGCCGCCCTATCGACACCCCGGATGAGTAGCCACAGACCGACCGACAGCTCCCACAGGGCAATGGGAGCAGCAGCAAGCGCCGACAGAGGCGATACCTGGTCGATCAGGCCGAAGAGCGCCGCCAGTGACGATGCAGCAAGAATGGGTGCCCCGATTAAACCAAGTAGAGGTATCGCTCGAGGTACAAGGCGATAGCGCAAGAGTAGTGTGCCCAGCAGGAGTGCATTGATCGGCGCCATAAATCCCGGGCCGAGCAAGAAGGCCCAATCGTGGACTGCCACGAATGCCGCGTTCGCGGCACCGTCATCGGCCGCGTCGGCGCTCATCGTCGACAGCGTCAGCAAGGCCAACACTCCCGTGAAGATGATCGATGCCTCCAGGACGCGCGAGGTGACGAATCCAATTGCAAGTGCCGGATTCAGTCGCGAACCGATGGGATAGAGGGCTACTGCGGTTCCCACGCAGGCTAGTGTGAGCAAGATCTCCAACACCGAAGCCGTTGTGGCAGCGACCGTTGGTCCGTCGGCACGCAAGAATTGCTCCTTGAGTAGCAGCGCGGGAATTGAGGTAGCGAATGTGGCCAGGTACAGGGCCCCAGCGATACGCGAAAGTGTGTGCTCGTAGGTCATTGTCACTCCCTAGATCGGTTGGTGCCATCAGATCGGCTGCCCGCCAGCGTCGACAGCGCACAACAGTAGGTGTACGGCGTACACCGATATCGCTCCATAGTAGGTGTACGCTGTATACGGAGTCAAGGAGGTGTGGGCGTGGTTCCAGCGAAGGCAGAAAGGGCCAAGCTCGACAGGCACCAGGTAGTCGCCGCGGCGATCGCTTGGTCCGACGCTGAGGGCCTCGACGGACTGAGTATGCGGGCCTTGGCGAATCGGCTTGGCGTGGTGCCGATGGCCTTGTATAAGCACGTTGCCGACAAGGAAGACCTGATCGGCGCGATGGTAGACGCGGTAGTTGAGGAGTACGCCGATCCGGATGTGCAAGGCCCGTGGAAGGATCGCGTGAAGGCGCGAATCGACGTGGCTCGTCGCGCTGTACACCGCCACCCCTGGCTCTGCGACGCCATCGTTTCGCGTAACCGTCGGACGGAGGCGGTGATGGCTCATCTCGATGCTGTCGCGGGTGACTTCCTCGGCGGGGGAGTGTCGCCCGATCTCACCCACTACGGCATGCACGCTTTGGGAACCCGCGTGTGGGGGTTCAGCGCTGAGGCCTTCGAAGACCCGGATGCTCCCACCCCTGACGACGCGAGCAACCCAGATGTGCTGGCCTACTTCACCGAAAAATATCCGAACGTGGTCACGATCGCACTTGATGCGGCTGCTCGGAGTCCGGCCGGGACTTGCGACCACGAGTCCGAGTTCGATTTCACCGTTGATCTCCTTCTCGACGCTATCGATCGGCTGCACGAACAGGGCTGGCAATCACGCCCGTTGTCTGGCTAGCCGGACTGGCCGCCAGTGAAGGAGCGCGCGTCTGGATCCGTGCCGCCGGGTGCAGTAGCGGTGTCGGCGTTGAGTCCGTTTGGGTTGTGTGCCGGTCGGCGGATCGCAGCGATCGTGGCTAGCAGGACCGCGCCGAGGAGCAAATAGGGGATAGGGCCGAGGGGGCCGGTCGGCAAGGGAACAGCCGACTTGAACAGAGTGAACAGCACGACACCGAAAGCAATGACGGGCAGAATGATCGCGTGGAGGCGATCGCGCCACCGAGGCCCCCACAAGACTTTCGCGGCCGCGACGGGGACGAATGCGTACACGATCAAGAACATCAACCCACCCCACGTGCTGATGGCTGCGAAGGCGTTACCCATGTCGTCAGCAATAGACCAGGTGGCAACCACGATTGCGGCGGCTACAACCACGACGATGACGGCCAAGCGTGGCACCGATTGAGAATCCAAGCGGGCCAGGCGGGAGGGGATCACGCCGTCGACGGACATTGAGTACCACATGCGGCTGGCCGCGTAGGTTCCAGCCATCGCGGTACCCATTGCGCTGGCTACTGCACCCAGGGTGATGAGGTCGCCCATCCACACCCCGATATATGAGTCGGCCGCACCTCCGACGAACGAGTCAGAACTTCCCAGGCTGGCAATCTGGCTTGGGGAAGTTCCCCATGCCCAAGTGACAACCACGGATACGAAGAAGAAGAACACTCCAGCGGTGAGTGCGGTCATCATGATCGCGCGGGGAATGTTTCGGCCAGCGTTGACAGACTCGCCGCCAGCTGAAGCTGCGCTTTCGAACCCCGCGAACGACGTGAACGCGAGTACCACGGCCAAGGCCACAGCTGACAGGGGCACGACGCTGATGTCGAAAACGGCTGTCGTCGGTCTCTGCCCCTCCGGCCCGCCTGCATGCAGCAGCGTGACCAGCATCGACGCGGTGGCGACGAGGATGAGGGCCACGGTTGTCGTTTCCAGTATCAACATCAATCGAGTCAAGAACGGGGGAGAGCCAACTGAAACGACCAGAGCGACCAGGATTGTTCCGAGGGAGATGAGCAGGAGTACCCAAGGGCTGCCGAGTTGTCCTTTTCGGGCGAAGAAGACCGAAGCCAGGACGGCCGCGCCGCTAGCACCCACTGCCACTGCCACGGTGTACGTGATGGCTGCGAGCATTCCGGCGAACCGTCCCGCACGGTCACCGAGGGCCGAACCCACATAGTGAAGAACAGATCCGGACGTGCCAGCGTTGCGTTGGGACAACACCACGAAGCACCACGCCAGCATGGGCACTACGACAGCGGCCACCAGGAATGCCATCGGAATCGCTGAGCCCACGTCCTCGGACATGACCTCGGGGTTGAGGGAGATCGCCAGGCTTGGTGCCATCATGGCAACCGAAACCGCCAAGGTGGAGACGAACTTCAGTTGGCGATTGAGTGCCATCCGATCACCCTAGCGATACCGGCCACGTCGACGCCGATTCGTCGATCTGCACACGGACCGACCGGGTCGGCGTCGCCTTTCGTCGCGAGCAGCGCGCACGAACCGGGCAGCTTCGGCCGACACCCGAGGCGTTCTTAGCGTTCGACTTCGCGGTTCATGAGGAACTGGACGTCGCGGTCGAGGTTGTCGATGCGGGCGTTGACGGAGTCGAATCGCTCGTTAACGGTGTCGAAGCGGGCGTTCATCTCGCCGCGCAGGCCACCGAGTTCTCCGCGCAAGCTACCGATCTCGCCTCCGAGTTGGCCGCGCAAGCTACCGATCTCGCCTCCGAGTTGGCCGCGCAAGCTACCGATCTCGCCTCCGAGTTCGCTGCGGAGGCCGCTGATTTCGGTGCGGATGACGCGGGTGAAGAGGGTGGAGATGAGGGTGAGGGTGGTGAAGAAGGCGGCGCAGAGGATCGCGATGATGGTCCAGGTTTGGGGTTCGGTCATCGTGATCATGCCTCCCAGTATGACGCGTTGGCGTTAGTTCACGCTAGTACGAATCCAGCCTTCGCGACTGCCACAGGGGACGTCTGTGGATAGCTTGCGAGTAGGAGGGTCGCCCTTGATTCAACGCCTTCTTCGTGCTGGCCGAGGTGGGAGTGCGTCGGCCGTGGCGCGGAAGAACGCCACAATCCGATCGGGGTCATCCCGGAGCGCGTGCTCGGGTAGACGCCAAGAGTTCTTGGCGCCGGGGTACGCCGGCACAGACTCGGCGAACCGAGCCAGATCGGCGTCAGCGCCACTGGGCTTGACGAACACGCGGCCATCGCAGACAAGGCCCACGACCTTGTCATCGACGTACACAGTGAATCCGCCGAACATTGGCCGCGCCGTCGCGCCCAGGGCAGTAAGACACTCAGTAAGATCGCTCGCTGTCTGCCGAGTGTTGTCGTCCATCTGGCGGTTCTCCTCTCGACCGGGATGTTCAGGACTTGGGCGATGTGTTGAGCTGGCCCGGCATCGAGCCGAGAGCTTCACGCGTGTCGGGCTTCGGAAGCGACATCCCGACTGTTGTTAGCGTTCGACTTCGCGGTTCATGAGGAACTGGACGTCGCGGTCGAGGTTGTCG
>CBFGTA010000019.1:0-25195 GCA_965651595.1 uncultured bacterium
TGACTACGTCCCCGCGGGCGACCAACCACAAGCGATCGAAGAGCTAGCGGAGAAGATCCAGGCCGGGACTGAGCACGTGGTGCTGCTTGGCGCGACGGGCACCGGCAAGAGTGCGACAACGGCGTGGCTGATCGAACGCCTGCAGAGACCCACATTGGTGATGGCACCCAACAAGACGCTCGCCGCGCAGCTGGCCAACGAGTTCCGGGAACTGCTTCCCCACAACGCAGTCGAATACTTCGTTTCCTACTACGACTACTACCAGCCTGAAGCCTATATCCCTCAGACAGACACATATATTGAGAAGGATTCGTCGATCAACGAGGAAGTCGAACGACTCCGTCACAGCGCTACGAACAGCCTGCTCACTCGACGTGACTGCGTCGTCGTGGCCACCGTGAGCGCGATCTACGGCCTCGGAACGCCGCAGGAGTACGTCGATCGGATGGTGACGCTGCGGGTGGGTCAAGAAGTTCCTCGCAACGACTTGCTACGACAGCTAGTGGGCATTCAGTACAGCCGCAATGACCTCGCGTTCACTCGGGGAACTTTCCGGGTACGGGGTGACACTGTCGAGATCTTCCCGGTTTACGAACTCCATCCGATTCGGGTAGAGATGTTCGGCGATGAAATCGAACGCTTGATGACGCTACATCCAGTTACGGGCGAGATCCTCACAGAGGACGCCGAGCTGTACATCTTCCCCGCCACGCACTATGTCGCCGGTCCAGAACGAATGGCGCGAGCGATGGACGCGATTTCGGAGGAACTCGCTGTTCGCCTGGGGCAGTTGCGTTCCACGGGGAAGCTCCTGGAGGCTCAGCGACTTGAGATGCGCACGACGTACGACTTGGAAATGATGCAACAACTAGGCTTTTGTTCCGGCATTGAAAACTATAGTCGCCACATTGATGGACGCCCGGCCGGTTCTGCACCCCATTGCCTGCTCGACTACTTCCCGGAGGACTTTCTCCTCGTCATTGACGAATCGCACGTTACCGTTCCCCAAATCGGTGGCATGTACGAAGGCGACATGTCACGGAAACGGATGTTGGTGGAACACGGATTTCGTTTGCCGTCGGCCATGGACAATCGCCCCCTGACGTTCACGGAATTTTCTGAGCGAGTCCGCCAAACTGTCTACTTGTCGGCCACCCCAGGGGACTACGAACTCACGGCGGCAGAAGGAGAGTTCGTCGAACAAGTCATTCGGCCCACGGGACTGATCGATCCTTTGATCACGGTCAAGCCAACCACCGGCCAAGTGGACGATCTCTACGAGCAGATTCGCCTGCGCGCAGCTCGCAACGAACGGGTATTGGTGACCACCTTGACCAAGAAGATGGCCGAAGACTTGACCGAGTACTTGGTCGAGCAAGGCGTCCGCGCCGAGTATCTTCACTCGGAGATTGACACGTTGAGGCGGGTGGAACTACTCAAGGAGTTGCGCCTCGGGACTTTCGACGTGCTGGTGGGGATCAACCTGCTGCGTGAGGGACTCGACTTGCCGGAAGTCAGCCTGGTTTCCATTCTGGACGCCGATAAGGAAGGCTTCTTGCGTTCGGTGCGTAGCCTCATCCAGACCATCGGTCGCGCTGCACGTCATGTGAGCGGAGAGGTCCACATGTATGCCGACCACGTGACCGACTCAATGCGTTCAGCAATCGACGAAACCAATCGGCGCCGAGTTCGTCAACTCGACTACAACGCAGAACATGGCATCGATCCGACTCCCTTGCGCAAGGCAATCGCCGACATTACCGACATGCTGGCCCGGGAGGATGCTGATACCGAACAACTTCTCCACGGTTCCGATGGCCAGCGCCGTGAGCTCGTTTCGGTGCCAGTAGAGTTCACTGGCTCCCTCAGCACGGCAGCCAGCGATTTGGCCGGCGTGATTCAGGAGTTGACCGACAACATGCACGAGGCCGCCGAGAGACTCAATTTTGAACTGGCGGCCCGCTTGCGAGACGAGATCGCGGACTTGAAGCGTGAGCTGCGAGTGATGCGGGAAGTGGAGGGCTAGTGGTCCAGGTGCCGCTTTGGATTTGGATGGCCACGATCGGTGCCATCATCGCCCTGTTCGCACTCGACTTCTTCGTGTCACGCAAACCGCACCATGTGTCCATCAAGGAGGCAACAGCCTGGAGCCTGTTCTATGTGATTGTGGCGATCGGTTTCGGGATCGGCGTCTGGGCCTACAAGGGATCGCAGTCAGGGACGGAATTCTTCGCGGCGTACCTAGTAGAAAAGAGCCTGTCCGTCGACAACCTGTTCGTCTTCGCGATCATTCTCACTCGATTCAAAGTTCCCGACTTCTTACAGCACCGAGTTCTGCTGATCGGAATCGCTCTCGCTCTCGTATTCAGAGCCGTCTTTATCGCTATTGGGGCGACAGCCCTGCACTACTTCTCCTTCACTTTCGTGATCTTTGGGGCACTGCTGATCTGGACGGGTGTCCAACTCGCGCGCCATTGGAATGAGGACCCAGAGCCGGTAGATAACTTCCTGATTCGCACGGTCAAACGTCGGTGGCGATTCACCGACGAATTCCACAACTACCGCCTCACCATTTCCGAAGGAGGCCAGCGGCTCGCCACTCCGATGCTGCTGGTGATCATCGCAGTGGGCTCAACGGACATTCTGTTTGCCCTCGATTCCATCCCGGCCACGTTCGGTGTCACCCAGAACGCCTATCTCGTCTTCACCGCGAACGCCTTCGCGCTGCTCGGCCTGCGGGCGCTCTACTTCCTGCTCAAGGGACTGCTCGATCGGCTGGTATACCTGTCCCTGGGCCTGGCGCTGATCCTGGTGTTCATCGGCTTCAAACTCATCATCACTTTCGCCCACGAAATCGAGGAATCGATTCCGAAGATTCCGACCATGGCTTCGCTAGCGCTGATCGTCCTAATCTTGGTGGTGACGGCGATCGCCAGCCTCGTTCGCTCAAGCCGTGACCCGTCCGCACGGGCCGCCGCTGGCGTGGTGCTGAAGCGGCAGGCGCGGGACCCCGCTGCCGATGATGCGGCCGCACCCGATTTTGGGCAGCAGCCGAACAATGGAGACTACACTCCACCGGAAGAGCGCACATAGAAGTACGCCACGGCGGGCCGCTTACCAGCCGCGGGCCAGCCAATCGTCGAGGCTGGCGCGCTCGCGGCTCAAGGTCGTGTCGGCCCCATGGCCGGGATATACCCACGCCTCGTCGTAGGTGTTGAAGATTTCGTCCCGAATACTCGTGAACAGTTGGTGGAAGCGCTCGGTATCGTTCCAGGTATTGCCGATACCTCCTGGGAACAGGCAGTCACCCGTGAAGATGTGGACACCGTCTGGCCCCGCGTCAACGATGGTGACGACCGATCCGTCCGTATGCCCGGCAAACACCCGCACCTTCAGAGTGAGCTGACCGAGCTCGACTGCATCCCCATCGACGAGAGTGCGAACGGTCGGGACGGGAATACCCGGAGCATCGATGGCGCTGGCGATGGTCGCCGCCCCGGTAGCCGCCGCAACAGGCGCCAAGGCCTGCCAGTGGTCCCCATGGTTGTGGGTCGTGAGGATCCAGTCAAGGTTGTCGCCCACCAAGTCCAACAACGTATCTGGGTCGTTCGCGGCGTCAATCAAACCTTGCCTGCCCGTGGCACGGCACCGGAGGAGATAGGCATTGTTGTCGAGCGGTCCGACCGCCACCTTGGTGACTGTCAGGTCATTGAGTTGTCGCACTGCAGGTTCGCCGCCGACGCTGGTCTCACCGGTGTAGACGGGCGTTGATTCAGATGCTGCCATGCGTGCATTGTGGCATGAGTTGACGATTCTCCGTCTCTGTCGAACGGGGTTTGCACCAGTTCACTTGATGGTGAGTAATGCTATGCGTACAGGCGTTCTAGTGAGTGTTTTGGGCTGGTGAGTTTGACTGGGTGGGCACGGCAGCAGGGAGTGTATCCGCAGACCGCTTATCGGTGGTTTCGTGGGGGAACGTTGCCGGTGCCTGCGGTGCGGGTGAGCTCGCGCTCGGTGTTGGTATCTGCGGATGCGCCCGTTCGGGCGGAAGCAACTGCCTATGGCCTGTACGCGCGGGTGTCGTCGCACGACCGGAAGGATGATCTGGATCGGTAGGTAGCTCGACTCACGAAGTGGGCGGCAGACGCGGGCGGTCACGTGGTGAGGGTGGTGTCCGAGGTCGGCTCGGGGGTGAACGGCACCCGCACCAAGGTCCGTAGGATGCTCGCGGACCCGAAGGTGATCGCTGTGGTGGTCGAGCGTCGAGGTCGCCTGGGTCGAATGAACACGGAATTGATCGAGTCAGCGCTCGCTGCCCACGGCAGGCGACTTGTTGTGCTCGATGAGGGTGAGGTAGATGACGATCTGGTGCGGGACATGGTGGAAGTGCTCACCTCGTTGTGTGCGCGTCTTTACGGTCGCCGGTGGGCGCGCAGCCGTGCGTTGAAGGCGGTGGGTTGCGCGCAGCGTGACATCGGGCCTGGGTCGATTGTCAGTGGCGGCGTGCATACTGGCCGTCGGGAGGTGCGGTAATGGCGAAGATGGGGGAATTGAAGCGGGCTTATGTGCGCAGGGAGCGCAAGGCCAGGTTGTGTGCTGAGTTGTCCGAGTCGTTGGTGGACAGTGTGCACGAGGCGTGGTTTCAGGGACTTGTCCAGGGGCTAACCGAACAGCAAGTCCGAGCCCGTATCCAGCGAGAACACCAAGCGCTGCGAGCTGCTGGCACGTATCGGGCAGCGCTGATAGCACGACGTGGCATTGGGCAACTCGATGGCTAGGTTCGAGGTTCCCCAGGGCTGGAGTGTGCAGGCGTTCCAGTTCACGCTGGATCTCACTGCTGATCAGGCCGCGGGCGTGCGCCGCCAGTTCGGCGGTCGCCGGTTTGCGCGTAACTGGGCGGTGCGCGCACTGAAAGCCGACTTGGACCGCTACCAGCGCACCGGCCAGCCCACGGATAGGCCGTCGTTGCCGGGGCTACGCAAGCGCTGGAACCAGGTCAAGGACACCGAATGCGTCGACCGTGACAGCGGTGAGGTGTGGTGGCCTGAAATCTCCAAAGAGGCGTTCGCTGATGGAATTAAGGCTGCGGTGGATGGCTACTGGAACTGGCAGCAGTCCCGTACCGGTCGCCGGGCAGGTAAGCGTGTCGGGTTCCCCCGGTTCGCGAAGAAAGGGCGCGACCGGGACCGTGTCACGTTCACCACCGGGGCGATCCGTGTCGAACCTGACCGCCGTCACGTCACTCTTCCCAGGGTTGGGACCGTGCGGGTGCACGAAAACACCCGACGCCTACAACGGTTGATCTCTAAGGATCGGGCGAGAATTTTGGCGGCAACCGTGTCCCGTAGAGGCACCCGCCTGGTTGTCGCGTTCCGTGTTCTGATCCAACGCCCACAACAACCCGCCGTCACCGATCCAGGCTCCCGGGTGGGTGTCGACGTCGGTGTTCGAGTGCTGGCCACCGTCGCCTCCTCTGACGGTGTCGTGCTCGATCGGGTTGCGAACCCGCGCCCGTTGGAGGTGGCGCTCAAAGAACTGCGGCATCTGGGCCGACAACGGTCCCGTCGCACCATCGGGTCTCGCCGCTACATCGACACCCAAACCCAGATCACCCGGCTGCAACGGCGTGTCGGTGATATTCGTGCCCACCACATCCACGTCCTAACTTCGCACCTTGCCAAGACCCACGGCGAGATCGTGGTCGAAGGTTTGGACGCGGCGGGCATGCTGCGACAAAAAGGGCTCAACGGGGCACGTGCACGACGGCGTGGCCTGTCGGACTCCGCTCTCGGTCAGACCCGCCGCCAGTTGGCCTACAAGACCAGCTGGTACGGATCGGCGCTGGTGGTCGCTGACCGCTGGTACCCGTCATCGAAAACCTGCCACGCCTGCCAGAGCGTGCAGGAGATCGGCTGGAACGAGCACTGGCAATGCAACACCTGCGGCCTTACGCATCAGCGTGACGACAACGCCGCGATCAACCTCGCGCGCTACGAGCCACCCAACCCCGGTGATAGCGCCGTCGGCCCAGTCAGGGCCGCCGTCAAGCGTGGAGCCGACCATAAGACCGGGCCCCGCCCGGCAGGTGGCCGTGAAGCGCGGAAGGGAAACCACCACCCGGTGGTCGAACAACCCCGAGACGGGGTGCCAATGGGATGAACACCATTACTCACCCATTGGCAACGGTCTCAAGTACCCTGGCTCGAGTGGGAGACAAGCTCATCGTCCGCGGTGCTCGCGAACACAACTTGCGCAACGTAGCGGTCGAACTGCCCCGAGACGCGCTCATCGTGTTCACCGGATTGTCCGGATCGGGAAAGTCAAGTCTGGCGTTCGATACGATCTTTGCCGAAGGTCAACGCCGCTACGTCGAAAGTCTTTCGGCCTATGCACGGCAGTTTCTCGGACAAATGGACAAGCCCGATGTCGACTTCATCGAAGGCTTGTCTCCGGCGGTTGCGATCGACCAGAAATCCACTTCCCGCAATCCGCGTTCCACTGTGGGGACGATCACCGAGGTCTACGACTACTTGCGACTTCTCTACGCTCGCATTGGTAAGCCACACTGTCCCGAGTGTGGGGACCCGATCCGCCGTCAAACTCCCCAACAAATCGTGGATCAGATACTGGGACTGCCCGAAGGCACGCGCTTCCAGGTCCTCGCCCCAGTGGTGCGCGGCCGCAAGGGCGAATTCGTCGAACTGTTCCGAACGCTCCAAACGCAGGGGTACTCGCGGGTGCGAGTGGATGGACAAACGTATTCCCTCGCCGAGCCACCGGTGCTAAAGAAACAAGAGAAACACTCTGTCGACGTCGTTGTTGATCGGCTCGCAGTGAAGCCGTCGGCTCAGACTCGATTGACCGATTCTGTCGAAACTGCCTTGCAACTTGCCGATGGTCTCGTCGTGTTGGAATTCGTTGATTCAGACCCCGACGATTTGGCCAGGGAACGGACGTTCAGTGAACACCTCGCCTGTCCTCGCGACGGAATTTCGTTCGAAGAACTCGAACCGCGCAGTTTCTCGTTCAACTCCCCGTTCGGGGCGTGCCCGGCCTGCACGGGCCTGGGAAACAAGATGGAAGTCGACCCGGAACTAGTGATTCCCGATCCGTGCCGGTCCATTCGTGATGGCGCAATCGCACCCTGGGGCCACGGTTCAATGTCGACCTACTTCGAACGCATTCTGGAGGCCTTGGCGGAGGAACTCGATTTCGATCTTGATGCCGCGTGGGAAGATGTGGATCAGGAAGTGCGGTCGACCATTCTGAACGGGCGGGGAGACTCGGTGACGGTGAAGTTCCGCAACCGATTCGGGCGTGAACGGTCGTACACGACGGGATTCGAGGGCGTGCTGCCGTTCGTGGAACGTCGCCACCGTGAGTCGGACTCGGATTCGAGCCGGGAACGATTCGCCGGATTCATGCGGGAAGTCCCGTGTCCCGCGTGTGCAGGTGCTCGCCTGAAGCCCCTGAGTCTGGCCGTTCGCATCGAAGATCGCTCGATTGCTGATATCGCCGCCCTGCCGATTGGCGAGTGTGCCGACTTCTTGGGTGGGCTCAGCCTGGAGGCACGGGAGGCGACCATCGCTTCCCGGGTGCTCAAGGAGGTCAACGAGCGGTTGACGTTCCTCAAAGATGTGGGGTTGGACTACCTCACACTCGATCGATCGGCGGGCACGTTGGCCGGGGGGGAAGCCCAACGAATCCGTTTGGCCACCCAGATCGGTAGTGGACTAGTCGGAGTGCTTTATGTGCTCGACGAGCCCAGCATCGGACTGCACCAACGAGACAATCGTCGGCTGATCGACACCTTGGTTCGCCTGCGAGACATGGGCAACACTTTGATCGTCGTCGAACACGACGAGGACACCATCAAGGCCGCCGACTGGGTCGTCGACATCGGCCCAGGCGCCGGTGAGCACGGCGGGCAAGTGGTGGTCAGTGGCAGTCTGCCCGAGCTGATCTCGCACCCGGACAGCGAGACGGGCGCCTATCTGTCAGGGCGCAAGTCGATCGAGGTACCTGCCGAACGACGTCCCCCCGATCCCGACCGAGTCCTGACAGTCGTTGGGGCCCGAGAAAACAACCTCCAAGACATCACGGTGTCCTTTCCGCTCGGTTGTCTCGTCGCTGTGACGGGAGTGTCGGGGTCGGGTAAGTCAACCCTGGTCAACGAGATTGTTTACCGAGCCCTGGCCCGGGAACTCAACCGGAACCGGACGGTGCCGGGGCGACATGTTCGCATCGACGGTATCGAAAACATCGACAAAGTCGTGCACGTCGATCAGAGTCCCATCGGCCGCACGCCCCGATCCAACCCGGCTACCTACACCGGCGTATTCGATCATGTCCGCAAACTGTTCGCCGCTACGGAAGAGGCCAAAGTTCGGGGATACCAGCAGGGCCGGTTTTCTTTCAACGTCAAGGGTGGTCGGTGCGAGGCGTGTCGGGGTGATGGGACCATCCGCATCGAAATGAACTTTCTGCCCGACGTCTACGTGCCGTGCGAAGTGTGCAAGGGTGCGCGCTACAACCGAGAGACCCTCGAGGTGCACTACAAAGGTAAGACGATAGCCGAAGTGCTAGCTATGCCGATCGCGGAAGCTGCGAATTTCTTCACGGCGGTTCCCACCATCCACCGGCATCTGGCGACACTCATCGATGTAGGTCTGGGCTACGTACGGCTCGGGCAGCCAGCGCCCACCTTGTCGGGTGGGGAGGCTCAGCGGGTGAAACTCGCCACCGAACTCCACAAGCGATCGACCGGACGGACTATCTACGTTCTCGACGAACCAACCACCGGCTTACACTTCGAGGACATTCGCAAACTGTTGGTCGTCCTCAACCGACTCGTCGACAATGGGAACACCGTCGTTGTGATCGAACACAACCTAGATGTCATCAAGACCGCCGACTGGGTCATCGATTTGGGCCCAGAAGGAGGATCGGGTGGTGGAACATTAGTAGCGGAAGGGACTCCGGAACAGGTGGCCGCGGTCGACGCGAGCCATACCGGTAGGTTCTTGAGTGAGATGGTCCAAGGAGGAGCCGGATGAACGAGTCCGTAACAACAGCTGAGCAATCGAGTGCGACACCAGGTCAGTCACCTAGTGTGGATCGTCGCGCCGTACTGGCTGCAGGTGCGGGCGTGCTGGCTGTTGGCGCGGTGTCGGCGTGTTCGGCGGGCAACCGGACCCAGCAGCCCACTGAGCAGCCGGGTGTGGCCGCCTCCGGGACAGTCATCGCCAGCACCGGGGATGTGCCGGTCGGGTCCGGCAAACTCGTCAAGGTCGATCGGACTGTATTGCTCGTGGGCCAGCCCGAGGCAGGTGAGTTCGTTTGTCACAGTGGTATTTGCACCCACCAAGGGTGCCCTCTCAGTCGGATCGACGGGGCCGACGCAATATGCACGTGTCACGGCAGCGTGTTCGCGATCGCAGACGGTTCGGTCTTGAAAGGCCCGGCGTCGGTCAGTTTGCCACCGGTCGCGGTCGCTGTGAACGGCGACCAGGTTACCTTGGCGTAGCGGCTGCCCACTCTCGGCGAGAGTGTGCGCGTTGAGGTGGGCAGCAATCAGCGGATAGCTCGGCGGACTGCCTGCGCGGTCATGCGGGCCCGCTTCTCGTATCCCTGATGGGTCAGGTGGACGCCGTCGCTGCGAACGAAGCGCTTGTGCTTCTTAGCCACTGATGCCCAGTCCACTACGTGCAGTCGAGGATCGTTGCGGGCCTGGCGGGCCAACTCTCGGTTCACGGCGCCGTACCGTCCGGGACGAACGATATTGACCCACAACACGGTACGTTTCTTGCCCGCGAGCCGTAACACTTTCTTGACGTAGGCGCGGGTCGAGGCGGGCCTCGGAGCATCGTTTGTGCCGAGCGCTATCACCCAGATTCGGGCTTTGCGCGCTTTCCGCTGTTGAATCCGCTGCACACCTTCGGCAGTTCTTCTGCCGATCCGGGCATCCACGGCAACCGACCGCGTGTCCTGGCGCAGGTACCGGCGCACATGGCGGCCGTCACCGGTTGACAGCGAGTCGCCCACCACGAACACGCGGGGCTGTTTCGCTGCGGCGGCACTGCGGGCAGCCTGAGCGGGATCAGCAACGGTGAGCGTCGTCGCGGCGATGGCTCCGCTCAGGACAATTACCCAAACCGCCCGCTTGGTCGCTCGAGGTGCGGTGAAAGGACGCGAAATTTCAGACACAAGTGTTGTTCTTACCGGAAATCTCAGTTCTACACGGCCAGTCTGTCCGTCTGTGAGAAACCCCACGTGCCGCCGATCTGCCACTGACTACACTTTCAACTGTGGATCCTCGGCATCAGTGGCGGCCAGAATCGGCCGAAATTCCCACCCAGCCAGGGGTGTACCGCTTCTGGGACGCAACAGATCGGGTCATCTATGTAGGCAAAGCGAAGAACCTCCGCCACCGAGTGAGCAGCTACTTCACCAGTCGAGGCCACCCGCATCCCCGCACGGAGCTGATGTTGTCGACGGCTCGCCGCGTGGACTGGGTTGTGGTGGCGACGGAGGACGAGTCGCTGCTGCTGGAGCATACATGGATCCGCGAGTTTGACCCGCGCTTCAACGTTCTGTTCCGCGATGACAAGTCCTACCCCTTTCTGGCCGTCACAGTGGCCGACCAAATCCCGCGAGTGACGGTGATGCGGGGCAAGCGAAAGCGCGGGGTCCGCTACTTCGGACCGTACGTGAACACCCGGGCCATTCGCGAGACGGTGGACTACCTCCAGAAGGTCTATCCCGTTCGTAGTTGTAGCGACGGAACGCTGAACCGGCATCAGCGGTTGGGTCGGCCGTGTCTGCTCGGAGACATCGGCAAGTGCCGAGCCCCCTGCCTCGGCGGTGAACTGCTGGCCCGCCACCAGGAGGATGCGCGCAGTCTGGTGTCTTTCTTGGCGTCCCGCCCGGATGACCACATCGCTGCCCGTGAAGACGCCATGCGGCAGGCGAGCGCGCGTCTCGACTTTGAGAGAGCCGCTCGCATCCGCGATGAAGTGGCAGCCCTCCGGGCGGCACTCGGGAAGAACACGGTAGTACTCGGGGCGCGAGTCAACATTGACTTGGTCGGCATCGGTGGTGACGAATTCTCGTTCTGCGCTGTCGTCTTCCACGTCCGGGGAGGACGTATTCGGGGGCAGAGAACTTTCCTGGTTGATCGAGATGGGGATCGTGCCAACGAGGACATGTTGGGGGACTTGCTCACGGCACTGTACGTGACCAGTGACGTCGAGCTCGGACTGGCAGACGCGGGCGACCTCCCACCCGCTCGGGAGTGCCTCGTGGCAGCCCGGCCGTCCGTATCCGACAGTGTGGAGAGGCTCGTTTCCGCGTCACGAGGTACTAGGTTCCGAGTGCGGGTGCCTCAACGGGGTGCTCAGCGCGATCTGTTGGACACGGTAGAGGAGAACGCGCGGAAAGCTCTGCAACTGCACACACTCAAGCGTTCCTCAGATCTCATCAGCCGTTCGGCGGCCCTCAACGAACTGGCGGCAGTCCTGGAGTTGGCTGAAGTGCCTTTGAGGATTGAGTGCATCGATATCTCGCATCACGGGGCCGAGGCGACAGCCGCGTCCGTGGTGGTCTTCGAGGACGGCGCCCCCCGCAAAGGCGACTACCGCAACTACTCGTTAGCCGATTCAGCTGACGACGTTGCCGCCATCCGGACCGTCGTGCGCAAGCGTTACGGCTCGGTGGCAAGCACACAATCCAAAGGAGGCTTCCGGTACGACACCGGCCTCCTGGTCGTGGACGGAGGTCGACCCCAGGTCGAAGCTGCTCGACAGGAACTCGACGGCCTCGGACGACCTGAGTTGCCCGTCGTGGGTCTCGCGAAACGGCTCGAAGAGGTGTGGGTTCCGGGCCACGAGTACCCGGTGGTCTTTTCCCGGCGCAGTGAGGCTCTGTACCTCCTTCAGAGATTGCGCGATGAAGCCCATCGATGGGCGATCACTCATCACCGTCGGCGAGCGCGAGCCCGCTTGACATCCAGCGCTCTCGACGGCATCTCTGGGGTCGGACCTGCGCGTCGTCGCCAACTACTCGAACACTTCGGGTCGCTAGGAGCTATTGCCGAGGCGTCCCTCGACGACTTGTCAGGTGTTCCGGGGATCGGCCCCGCGACGGCTCGAGATATCAAGAACCATCTGAGTTAGCAGATGGATCGAGACCGTTGAATTCTCGGGCTAGGATTGGCACTGCCATTGACTCGTAGTCGACAAGGGAGCCCTGATGGAAAGCAGCCCCATCGAACTGGCCATCGTGAGTGGGCTATCCGGGGCGGGTCGGTCCACGGCTGCGCGCGCACTCGAAGATGCCGGATGGTTCGTGATCGACAATCTGCCCCCACAACTGTTGACCACCCTAATCGAGACGGTCAGCGACGAAGGCGACCTTACGCGGATCGCTGTCGTCGTTGACTGTCGGGCTGGAAAACTGTTCACCACCGTCGCTAGCCACATCGCGGAACTGAAGGAGACCTTGCCGAGCGTTCGGGTGTTGTTCCTCGAAGCGAGCGACGAGTCGCTAGTGCGCCGGTTTGAATCCAATCGCCGTCCACATCCGCTCCAAGGAAAGGAACGGATCTCGGACGGGATCGACCGAGAGCGGCGCCTATTGGCTGACGTTAGGGGCGGGGCTGATCTCGTCATCGACACGACGAGCACCAATGTTCACGACTTGCGCCGCAAAGTTCAGACCGCGTTTGGTGACGACGGTGACGCTCGCTTACGCGCCACCATCATGAGCTTCGGTTTCAAATACGGGATTCCCGTGGACGCTGATCTGGTCGCGGACGTCCGGTTCCTGCCGAACCCCTACTGGGAAGAAGAACTGCGCGAACAGACCGGTCGGGATGCACCCGTTAGCGACTATGTGACGAGCTTCCCCGAGGCAGCGGAATTCCTCGACCGCTATTCGGAACTCATCGACATGGTGGCGGAAGGGTATCTCCGGGAAGGCAAGCGGTACGTGACTATCGCAATCGGCTGTACTGGAGGCAAGCATCGGTCGGTGGCTATGTCAGAACAGTTATCGGCCCGGCTCGTGCGGCACGGAGTGGAGACTTTGGTCATGCATCGAGACTTGGGGCGCGAGTGACTACCCCGGTGGCGCCTGACGCCGAATTCAGCGACCGCATGCGCGTCGTCGCGTTCGGTGGAGGCCACGGCCTGTCAGTGACTCTATCTGCCCTGAGAATCCTCAACGCGGACATTACAGCCGTTGTGGGAGTCGCTGATGATGGCGGTTCGAGCGGTCGTTTGCGAGAAGAATTCGATGTGATCCCACCCGGAGACTTGCGAATGGCGCTGGCTGCCCTGTGTGGAACGAACCAATGGGGGCAGACCTGGAAGGCTGTGATGCAGCACCGCTTCGGTGGACACGGCCAGCTAGCTGGTCATGCCACCGGCAACCTGCTGATTACGGCGTTGTGGCAAGAGTCTGGCGACATTGTGGCGGGACTTGATCTGGTCGGAGCATTACTCGGTGTCGACGGGCGGGTTCTACCGGTCAGCACAGTGCCGCTGTCGATTCATGCCATCGTTTCCGGACACGTCACTGGCGAAGGTGCCGAACAGTGTGCTGTGGCTGGTCAGGTTGCGCTAGAGCACACCCGTGGGTCCGTTGAGAGACTGTGGGTGGAGCCTCGTGATGCCCCCGCCACTGCCGAAGTGCTTGAAGCCATTGACCGGGCTGAGGCAATCGTGTTTGGCCCGGGCAGTTGGTACACGAGCGTGTTGCCCCATTTGTGCGTTCCTGCCGTACGTGAGGCCATTAGGGCGGCCCAGTGTCCGCGAATCTTGGTTCTGAATGCCGGGAGCAATCGCCCCGACACGGCCCATTTCGGGCCAGCTACATATCTGGAATCGTGGCGTCAACAAGAAGCTGACGTACCTCTCGACTGGGTGGTGGCCGACTCGAAGCAGGCCGTGAGTGCTGCACTCGACGTAGCAGCACAGGCTGTTGGAGCCCGGGTGTTGAGGGAGTCTCTTGTCCTGCCAAGTCCCGATGACCGGAACCTTCGGCACGACCCGGCACTTCTGGCGCAGGCGCTCGCTGGCGTGTTCGCAGAGCAGCACGCCAGCCAGAAAATTTGACGTTCTGCACCACTGGTAGACACGGCGTGGCAGTATGGCGGGCATGGCGATGACTGCTGCCGTTAAGGACGAACTGGCTCGATGGGAAACTTCGAAGGCGTGTTGTCGGCGGGCTCAAGTGTCGACCATTCTGCGCTTTGCCAATGGCCTGCACCTGCACGAAGGAAAGATAGTTGTAGAGGTCGAACTCGACACGGCCCAGACGGCTCGTCGATTGCGCAGCGACATCAAGGAACTCTATGGACATGGCTCTGAGATTTCCGTGGTCCGGGGTAGCGGGATTAAGAAGGCCACTCGCTATGCGGTGAAGGTTGCCGGGTCCGGTGATGTGTTCGCTCGTCAAGTTGGGCTCATTGATGGTGCCGGTCGACCGGTTCGAGGCCTGCCGCCGCAAGTGGTGTCGGGTGCCACCTGCGATTTGGAATCGGCGTGGAGGGGAGCATTCCTCGCGCACGGCTCCCTGACCGAACCCGGGCGGTCGTCGTCGCTTGAAATAACCTGCCCGGGGTCGGAGGCTGCCCTGGCGCTAGTTGGCGCGGCACGCCGCATGGGACTGGCCGCCAAGTCGCGGGAAGTCCGCGGAGTCGATCGGGTCGTGATTCGCGATGGTGACACCATCAGTGAACTGCTGACCCGGATTGGGGCCCATCAATCAGTGATGGATTGGGAAGAGCGAAGGATGCGTCGGGAAGTGCGGGCGACCGCTCACCGACTCGCAAACTTCGACGACGCGAACCTGCGCCGGTCTGTTCGGGCCGCCGTGGCGGCAGGTGCACGCGTCGAACGTGCCTTGGAGATCTTGGGTGATGACGTCCCCGATCATTTGCGCGAAGCCGGGCAGCTGAGGCTCGGACACAAGCAAGCCAGCCTAGAAGAACTCGGGGCCCTGGCCCAGCCGCCAATGACAAAAGACGCCATTGCCGGGCGTATTCGAAGACTGCTGGCGATGGCCGACAAAGTGGCGGCCGACAAGGGGATCCCGGACACCGAGTCGGTGTTGACACCCGAAATGATGGCGCCCTAGACGGCAACACACAGCGGCACTCGTCGGCGAGCGCACCGGAGCGCCATGCCCCGCAGGCGATAGAGTGAGTCAGCGATCGGTTGGTGAGAGCCACCCACGACACGGCAGGTAGCGACGACAAGGAGAAGATGTGACTGTACGGGTAGGAATCAATGGGTTTGGCCGAATTGGACGCAACTTCCTGCGGGCAGCAGCACAGTCGGGAGCACCGTTCGAGATCGTCGCGGTCAACGACCTCACTGACACCGCTACGTTGGCTCACCTCCTGAAGTACGACAGCATCCTTGGCCGTTTCCCGGGAACCGTGACTGCCACGGATGATTCCATTGTCGTTGACGGCAAAGAACTGCGAGTGCTGGCACAGAAAGACCCGTCGTCACTGCCGTGGAAGGATCTGGGAGTCGACGTGGTCGTCGAGTCCACCGGATTCTTCACGAAGGCCGCCGATGCTCGCGCCCACCTCGACGCAGGCGCCCGCAAGGTCATCATTTCTGCACCAGCTAGCGGAGAGGATCTCACCGTTGTGATGGGGGTCAATCATCACAACTACGACCCCGAATCGCACACGATCATTTCCAACGCATCGTGCACAACGAATTGTTTGGCGCCGATGGTCAAGGTCCTCCACGATGCGTTCACGATCGAACGGGGCCTGATGACTACAATTCATGCCTACACGGGGGATCAACGCCTCCACGATGCCCCCCACAAAGACCTGCGTCGAGCTCGTGCGGCCGCACTGTCCATGATTCCCACGTCCACCGGCGCGGCAAAAGCCATCGGCGTTGTCATGCCTGAACTCAAGGGGCGACTCGACGGGTACGCGATGCGAGTCCCCACCCCTACCGGGTCGGCGACGGACCTTACGGTGCAGCTAGCGGGCGATGTCACCAAGGAAGCGGTCAATGAGGCGTTCGAGCGCGCTGCTACCGGTCCGCTGGCGGGAGTGCTGCGTTACACCGAAGATCCCATCGTGTCCGCTGACATTGTGACGGATCCGGCTTCTTGTATCTTTGACGCACCCCTCACGAACGCCAGTGGACCGCTGGTCAAGGTGCTCGGCTGGTACGACAACGAATGGGGCTATTCCTCGCGTCTCGTGGACCTCGTTGATTATGTAGGTCAGCGCCTGTGACATCGCTGCGCACCTTGGACGCCCTGGCAGTAGAGGGTCTACTCGACGGCACGACAGTGCTGGTGCGTTGCGACTTCAACGTTCCCCTGGAGGGCTCGGGTGCGGGTCGATCCATCACTGACGATGGTCGGATTCAGGCCGCCCTGCCGACCATCAACGAATTGCTTGGACAGGGATGCGTTGTGGTCGTCCTCAGCCATGTAGGCCGGCCCCGGGGCGGACATGACCCTGACCTCAGCACCGATATCGTGGCTCGCCGTCTAGCCGAGCTAGTGGACAGCCCGGTCGTGCACTGCGCGGCCGTGTCCGGCTCCGATCTGGATTCCCTGGTGGCGTCCGTCGATAGTCCAGCGGTCGTGGTGACGGAGAATGTTCGTTTCGATCCTCGCGAGGCGAGCAAGGAGTCGAGTGTCCGGATGAGTTTGGCCCGAGAGTGGGCCGAAGTGGCTTCGGCATACGTCGACGACGGCTTTGGGGTCGTTCATCGACAGCAAGCGAGTGTGTCGGAGATTGCTGAACTGATGCCAGCGGCAGCAGGCCGGTTGGTGGAACGCGAAGTTTCAGTGTTCCGGCGGGTTCTTGACGAGCCCGACCGGCCCTTGACGGTGGTCCTGGGCGGGTCGAAGGTCAGCGACAAGCTCGGCGTGATCAAGAATCTACTTCCGCACGTCGATCGGCTGGTGATCGGTGGGGGAATGTGCTTCACCTTCCTGGCTGCGAGCGGCGTGGAGATTGGTCGGTCGCTGGTTGAGCCCGACCGCCTCGCAGATGTGCGCGACATTCTGGCCGCGTGTCGCGATCGATCGGTGGACGTGCACTTGCCTAGCGATATCGTCGTCGCAGCGGAAATCTCTGCGAACGCGTCCGCATCAACTGTTCGCACGACTGATGGTGTCCCCCCCGATTTGATGGGCCTTGATATTGGGCCGACTACCGCTCGCGAGTTCGCCGCCGTCATCGCTGGTTCGGGAACCGTCGTGTGGAACGGCCCGATGGGTGTTTTTGAAGTGGAGCCGTTCGCTGCCGGAACCAGGACAGTCGCTCAGGCGCTGTCGTCGATGGCTGGGTTTTCCGTCGTTGGAGGCGGTGATTCAGCGGCCGCCGTCAGGCTCCTAGGGATCGAGGAATCGACCATCGATCACATTTCAACCGGCGGCGGCGCGAGCCTCGAGTTCCTCGAAGGCAAGTCTCTGCCGGGCTTAGTACTCCTGGCTGAATCACAATCTGGGCAAGAGTCACAGGAGGACGTCGGGAATGGTTGAGCGAATGCCGCTGATGGCGGGCAACTGGAAGATGAACCTGAATCACCTGGAAGCGATCGCCGTCGTCCAAAGGCTCGCCTTCGGTTTGAAGCGGGAGGATTTCGATCATTGCGAAGTGGCCGTCCTGGCTCCGTTCACTGATCTTCGCTCGGTTCAAACCCTCGTCGATGCCGATCGCCTCAAGATTCTTTACGGGGCGCAGGACGTCTCAGCTCACGAATCGGGCGCGTACACGGGAGAAGTCTCGGCTTCGATGTTGAGCAAACTCGGTTGCACCTACGTGATCGTCGGTCATTCGGAACGGCGGGCCTACCACCAGGAATCGGACGAACTAGTAGCTCGAAAGGCCCAGCGGGTCATCGATGCTGGTATGACGGCCATCGTGTGTGTGGGGGAAGACCTTGGGGTTCGTCGCAGTGGGGAAGCAGTTGCACACACGGTTTCGCAACTCAGGCAATCCGTGGCACTCATTCCCGAGGACCGCACCACTCGACTGGTCGTGGCGTATGAGCCCGTCTGGGCCATCGGGACCGGAGAGGTCGCCACACCCGACGATGCCCAGGAGGTGTGTGCCGCGATTCGGGCAGAACTCGAAACCCTGTATTCGGCGCCTGCGGCCGAATCGATCCGCGTGCTGTATGGCGGCTCAATGAAGGCTGGTAATGTTGCGGGTCTGATGCAACAACCCGATATCGATGGAGGTCTCGTCGGGGGTGCCAGTTTGGATCCCGACGAATTTGTAACCATGGTGCGTTACCGCTTGCACCCGGCCACCTGACCGGTCGGATGCGCTCGGCGACCCACCCAACGTCAGTCCGATTGCCCGCAGAACGAGGATCTACACCCGTGTCATTGCACGGTATGTCAGAAGGAGTACCTGGTGATAACTGGATTGATCATCTTGCTGTTCGTGACCAGCATTCTTCTGATCGCGTTCGTCCTGTTACATAAGGGCAAGGGCGGGGGACTGAGTGACATGTTCGGTGGCGGGGTCAACACGTCAGTGGGTGGTTCAAGCGTGGCCGAGCGCAATCTCGACCGCATCACCGTAGGTATCGCCCTTGTGTGGGCGGCCTGCATCATTGCTCTCGGCATTCTCATAGGTTCCTAGTTGGGGAAGGTGCTTCGATGGCTGGTGGAAGTGCAATTCGCGGAAGTCGAGTAGGGGCCGGGCCAATGGGGGAGGCCGAACGGGGCCGACCTGCGCCGAGGACTATCGTGTCGTTCTGGTGCGCCAATGGACATGAATCCCGACCGACTTTTGCCCAGGACGTGGAAGTGCCTCAGGAGTGGGATTGTCCGAGGTGTGGGTGGCCCGCGGGCAGGGATCAGGACAACCCGCCGGCCCCACCGAAAATCGAGCCCTACAAGACTCACCTGGCGTATGTCAAAGAGCGCCGGAGCGATGGTGACGGAGGGTCGATTCTTGACGAGGCCCTCGCGAAGATGCGCGAGGATCGCCTCAGTTAGCATGGAGTGACGGAAGCCTTGTGGGGCTGACGTTATCCACAACTCATCACATTCACGGGGGATCTGATGGAATTTACGCTTACCTAGCGATTACGCGACGATGGCCTGGCCATCGACAAAACGTATCTGGTAAATCCAACGCGCCTGTGTAACGCAGGTGTCGAACACATCGGAGAATTGATGTCAACCAATCTTGCGCGCCCTGACGCGCGTCATTTTTCGAACAATCCGGGTAACAGCCGGCCCAATCGCTGGTGGGTTGCCGCTGCATTGGCGATTGTGCTGGCAATCTTGGCGGTTGATCTCGGCGCGGGCCCAGCGGCTGCGGCCTCCGTGCCGTGCGCGCCAGGGGGCCACCATGTGTCGGCGTGGACGCAAAAATCGGTCACCATACGCTGGACAACGCCAAGCTGCTCGGGGTCGTCAGCGATCACTGGCTATCGCATCCAGCGTCGAACTGACTCCACATCGTGGGCGCGGATCGACGAGATCGGGGCTGCTCGACGCGAGTACACCGACCCCGGGTTAACCAATGGCGTTCGGTACCACTATCGGGTGCGGGCTGTCAACAAAGTGGGGGCAAGCGCTGCTAGTGCTGCATCATCAGTTGTCGTAGGAACTCCGATGGCACCTCACGTTACCTCGACAAGTGGGTCAGATCGGGCGATCTCTGTCGGCTGGGCCCAACCCACGAACATTGCTTCTTCCATCAGCTACGAAGTTGAACTCCGCGAGGGCAGCGGTGCGTGGCTGCTAGTGACAACTACGACCGCGACATCAGCCACGATCGGTTCGTTGAAGAACGGCACCAGCTACACAGTTAGGGTGAGGGCCCGTTCGTCTTACGGCCACGGACCCTACTCGTCCATTTCGTCGGCGGTGATTCCGCAGGCCGTTCCTGCTGCTCCAGGAGCACCGACCGTTGTGGTGGGTGATTCCTCAATTACTGCATCCTGGTCAGCGCCGGCAGACAATGGAAGTGCGATCACTTCCTATGAGTACCAAGTCGGCACTCGGTCGGGCTGGTCGGCAGAAACTGTTGCTGTGACCAATAGGTCGGTACGGCTAGCTCACCTGACCAATGGGGCCGAGTACCAGGTGAGAATACGCGCACGCAACGCTGTTGGACTCTCAGCATGGTCTGCGGGTTCGGCGTGGGTGATGCCCCGAGGCACGCTCGACCCTCCCGTTCTTCAGTCAGCAGATGCGTCCGACAGGACCGTCAAGGGTGACTGGTCGGCCCCGGACTCGCCGGGATGGAGTGTCGCCGGCTACGAAGTTCAGCTCCACGACCAAGGAGGCTGGGGGCCCATCCGTTGGGTGGAACAGACCAACGTGGTGTGGCCGCAGTTGGCCAACGGTGTTACCTATCGCCTGCGGGTGCGGGCGGTGTCGGGTGCGCATCGAAGCGAGTGGTCTCTGGCTAGCAAGCAGTTGGTGCCGGCTGGCACGCCTGAAAAGGTTGGCAAACCGGGGGTCACGTTCGTTGGCGGACTGCCTCAACTACAGTGGCAGGCACCGAATGGCAACGGTGCCGCTATCTCTGGTTATGTCGTGCAATGGCGCGCAGCGGCGGGAAGCTGGTCGCCGCCAGTCGACCTGGGATCGACGCCTACCTGGATCCACGGGAGCGCCACGGCCGCGTCTACCTACGAATACCGAATCGCGGCGGTCAACCGAGTAGGCCAGGGCAACTGGTCGGAGATTATTCGGACAACTGTCTCAGCAACCGGCTCGGGTCAGACTCCACCCGGGCCGATTGCTCGCCAGCCTCAGTCGGATTCGACCGTCAGACAGACCTTACTCGAGGCGCCCAGGCTGGCAGTTCAGCGACCGCGAAGCACAACACCTCGGATACGGGTCAAACCTGGACCGGGCACCAGCCGAACGGTCTATCGAACTCGCCCACTGAAGGGCAACTGGACGACCTGGAAATACTTCGGACGGAAAGCACATAACCTTCCCGTGAGTGCCCGACAGGTGCGACGCGGCGTTGTGGTGCAGGTGGCGTACCGCTCGGGAACCCAATGGTCGCCAATCAGCTGGGCCACCATCCCGCCCCGGCAACGTTCAAGCTTGGCCGTGGCAGCGCTGTGGTCGGACCATCCGACGAGAGCCACCGTCGTCGTCCATCGGCCAGGTCAATGGAAGGCGGGTCGAACGGGTAGTGGAACTGCGCGCTCACGATGGTCAAGCACAGTGAAAGGCACATGGACCGTTCCCCTCCTCGGTCAACGAATCGGATCACTGGCACTGCGGTCGGGTCGGAAGACAGTGACGACTTTCGTTCACCGCAACGGAGTCGTGAGTTGGGTGGTGGTCGGGCGATGATGGGGAGTACACCATCGCCCGCGACCCGCCGGACCTTGCTGCTGAGGTGTGGCCTAGCTGTCGCGGCCGGGATTGTCGTCGTGAAGCTTCTTCCACTCGGCGGGGGCGACGCGGTAGACGTGGGATCGGCCTCGTTGGAGCTTCCTCCTCCGGTCGCCGAAGTGACTCCGAGTGAGGCGCCGGCCTTCGTGATTGATGTCGATGAACAAGGCGACACAAACCGCGGCCCGGTGGATGAGGACCCGGTGGTCGAGAACCCACTAGTCGAGGATCCGGTGGTCGATGACGCATTGGATGAGGACCCGGTACCGGTGCCTTCCGTGTCGCCTCCAGTGTCGCCTTCGCCAGTGGGACGTCCGCGGGGCAGTGCCGTGTCTCCCCCCCGGCCTCCACATCGGCGACCGGCACCCACTCCACCAGCGCCGGTCCGCGCCACGTCTTCGAGCCAGAAGGACACTGCTCCCACGTTCTCCTGGGGCAGCTCATGAGTCATCCGGTGTCGAACGACGACCATGGCCACGGACAGTCCCGGCGCGCCTCGTGCAAAGAACGCCGGCTTCCGCACCCCTTACCAACTCACGACAGATCTGCGCTGCTGTCTGCCGTGCGACAACACACCACAGGGCCAGCGGAAGAGCCCGCGGAACCTCATGGCCTGGTGTCCGCTCACGTTACTGGCCGGTGGCAACCGCTAGAACGGCTGCCACATTGGTGGAGCTACGTTCTGAACGGTCGGTCAGTACACTGGCCGCCGGAAGTGATCGTTCCTGTCGTGGCAGGTGGCGCTACTGTGTTCCTCGCCATCGCGCTCGGACTACGGTAGCTTGAAGTCGCCCCCGCTTCGCGCAGTGCTAGCTAACCGAGACCAGACGCAGCGTCACGGTCAGCAAGCAGGAGGCTTCGCTCGCTACCTCGGGCCGCACCCGCCGGAGCTTCGATCGCATCCATCCGGCTCATCACCTTCCTGACCGCTTCGGCTTTGCCGATCCCGTACGCGATGAGCCACACCTGCCGGGCTGCCCGAACCGTCTCCATGGTGAAAGTCACCCGAGTCGGTGGAGGCTTGGGTGAATTCCGCACAGACACGACAGCGGGTTCGGCGAACTGTTCGGTGCGTCCAGGGAACAACGAAGCAATGTGGGCATCTTCCCCAATCCCGAGCAATGACACGTCGAAGAGTTGATCGGTGCCTAGTCCATGCTGCGCGAGGTCCGCGGCATAACCGGCGGCGGCAGCATCAACGTCATCGCCGTATTGTTCTCCGAGGCGTGGCATCGGATGGATCGCCGATTCGGGAATAGGTAGCTTGGCGAAGAACTCCGTGCGCGCATCGGTTTCGTTTCGTTGCGGGTCGCCGACGGGTTCAAAACGCTCATCAGACCACCAGAAATCCACTGCGTTCCAGTCCACCGCTGCCGCCGCCGGATTGTTGGCGATTGCCGTCAACGCGCTCGTGCCGCCGCGCCCCCCGGTAAGGCTGACATGTGCGTGGCCCCGCCGGGCCTGGGCGTCAACCACTGCGGTTATGAAGCGAGCAGCGATAGCCTCGGCGAGCGTGGTCGGGTCGGCATGGACGATGAGTTCGTGGATGGGACGATCGTCGGTCATTTCTTCTCTCCTCGAGTGTGTGGATTCGATGTCGGTGCTAGTCCAAGGCCTGCCGTCAACGCCGCGTGATAAATCGGGTCGGAATTGAGCACCCGCAATTCCTCTGTGATCAGATCACGAAGTTCCCGACGCACCAAGGGAACAGTACGGCTCGGGCTTCCCGGCAAAGTCAACGTTGCGTGTCTCGTGCCGGGACGGTCCAAACGGATTTGACCGCCCCCATCGAGGTGCAACTCCACCCGCGTGATCCCGGTGACGCGTTCCGACTGAATCGCCACCGGACAGGCGAGACGGACACCGAGCCAACCGGCAAGTAGGTGCGAACTCGCTGTCTTTGCCTGCGCAGTGACGGCAATCGCGGTGACCGGTTCGGCGATTTCGTCAAGTGCCGTGGCTACGAGGGAGCGCCAGCGAGTCGTCCGCGTCCAAGCCAAGTCCGTGTCACCTGGCGTATAGTTGTCAAGGCGACGCTGGAGTTCGACGAGTTGATTCCGGCCCTGCGAGGCGTCGGTGATACGACGCGACGCGAGCGCCCCGAGTGGATCCGCGTGGGGGGTGTCTGGTGCCCGAGTGGCCCACCAGGTGACAACCGGCGCATCCGGGAGCAACAGAGGCGTGACCACCGAAGCCGCTTGCTTGGCGACAGGTCCAAACAAGCGGACAGTAACGGACTCGCCCGGTCCCTCAGTAGTCCCTACTGCAATCTCAGCATCGATCCGAGGTGGTCCGGACAGTTGGCGTGGCACCACCTGGATCACTCGACACGGATGCTGTTGGGCGGCAACCGTTGCTGCCGCCATCGAGTCAAACTGGTTGATCTCGTCGCTAACGATGATCAAAGTGAGAACCATTCCAGCCGACGCGGCCCCGATCCGGTGCCGTTCACGACTGAGCGCGTGGCTGATCTCTCGGGACGTTGTATTCTCGAGTCGAACCGTCACGGTCGCCTCCAGCATCGCCCATCATGGGACATCATGGCATCGGCCGACTCAGGACCCCAAGTACCGGCAGGATAGGTGTCGGGACGTCCCTGCCTTTGCCAGGCCTCCAAAATCGGGTCCAGTATTTCCCAGGACCGTTCAACTTCGACGTGGCGAGGGAAGAGCGGGGGGTCGCCGAGTAGGACGTCCAAGATCAGCCGTTCATAGGCTTCGGGACTCGACACCGTGAACGAATCACCGTACTCGAAGTCCATCGTGACATCCCGCACGGCCATCTGGGTGCCTGGAACCTTCGAGCCGAATGTGAGCGTCATTCCTTCGTCGGGCTGTACTCGGATAACGAGCGCGTTCGAACCCAGTTCCTCCGTATCGGTCTTCTCGAACGGTAAGTGTGGTGCACGCCGAAAGACGATCGCGATCTCAGTGACTCGACGGCCCAGGCGCTTTCCGGTCCGCAGATAGAACGGAACGCCCGCCCAGCGCCGGGAATCGATGAGCAGCTTGATGGCTGCGAAAGTGTCAGTCGTCGAGTCCCGGGGGATTCCGTCTTCTTGAAGGTAACCGCGAACCTTCTCACCGCCTTGCCAGCCAGGTCCGTACTGGCCCCGAACCGAGGACGTCGTTAAGTCACCTGGCAGGCGGACGGCAGACAGCACTTTCTCCTTCTCCAGGCGCACGTGATGTGCGTCGAAGGACACCGGTTCCTCCATGGCGGTGAGCGCCAAGAGTTGTAAGAGGTGGTTCTGAATCACGTCTCGCGCGGCGCCGATACCGTCGTAGTAGCCAGCCCTGGCGCCAATGCCGATGTCTTCGGCCATGGTGATCTGCACGTGGTCGACGTAGTGGTTGTTCCAGATTGGCTCAAACAAGGTGTTCGCAAAGCGAATGGCCAAAATGTTTTGGACAGTTTCTTTGCCGAGATAGTGGTCGATTCGAAAGACTGCTTCCGGGGGGAACACGCCCCCGATGATCTGGTTGAGTTCCCGGGCCGAACCGAGATCGTGGCCGAACGGCTTCTCCACCACCACTCGCCGCCACGAACCTGTGGGCGCCGTTGATAGTCCCGCATCTTTGAGATGGTCGACGACGACAGAGAAGAATCGAGGGGGAATGGAGAGGTAGAAAGCAAAATTGTCGTTGGTTCCGCGTTCGGCATTCGCAACACCAATCACGTCGGCGAGGCGAGAGTACGTCTCGGGGTCATCGAATTCGCCGGCAACGAAGTGAATGCCCTCAGCGAGCGACTCCCAGACGTCTTGCATGAACGGCGTTCGCGCATGCTCGGACACTGATTCACGGACTTCGCTGGC
>CBFGTA010000020.1:0-25052 GCA_965651595.1 uncultured bacterium
CGACACCTGGTGGCAGACCGAAACTGGGGCCATCATGATCAGTCCGCTGCCGGGTGTCACCGACTGCAAGCCAGGCTCCGCGACGACCCCGCTACCCGGGATTGGCGCCAGTATCGTTAATGACCACGGTGAGCCAGTCCGTCGCGGCGAAGGCGGCTACTTGATTCTCGACAGGCCATGGCCGTCGATGCTGCGTGGGATTTGGGGAGACCCTGAGCGCTACCGCGAGACTTACTGGTCGCGCTGGCCGGACGTGTATTTCGCTGGCGACGGAGCCAAGCTTGACGCCGACGGAGCAATGTGGGTGCTGGGTCGAGTTGACGATGTGATGAATGTGTCCGGTCACCGTATTTCGACCGCCGAGGTCGAATCGGCCCTGGTTTCGCATCCTGCCGTCGCCGAGGCGGCCGTGGTGGGGACTACCGACGACACCACCGGCCAGGCGATCGCTGCCTTCGTCATCTTGGCTAGCGATGTTCCCGTGCCCGACGACGTGAGCACTGCTCTGCGAGACCATGTGGCGGCCGAGATCGGCTCGATTGCCAAGCCTCGCAAGCTCCTCGTGGTCGCCGAGTTGCCCAAGACCCGCTCCGGCAAGATCATGAGAAGGCTGTTGCGCGACGTCGCTGAGAAGCGCGACCTCGGAGACGTCACCACCCTCGCCGATCCAACCGTGATGGAGATGATCGCTACTGGGATGGCCTCCGGGGCTGGCGAAGATTGAGGCGCAGGCTGCAATCAGATCTCCTTCCGGTTAGCCTTGGCGACTATGAGCACCTACCCGCCCGGCACTGATCCCATCAACGATCCGACTGTCCGCGAACTGGTCGCATCAGCGACTGCCGACATCGGCCGGATCGTCAGCGGTCAAATCGAGTTGGCGAAACTCGAGATGCAAGAGAGCGCTCGCAGCGCTGGCAAGGCCGCTGGCCTGGTGGCGGGGGCGCTCTATGTCCTGACCTTGTTTGTATTCTTCGCGCTGTTCACGATCGCTTACGTGTTGGTCCAGGTAGGTTTGCCGGTGTGGGCGGGGTTCGGCATTGTCGCCGTGGCGCTCCTCGTGTTGACAATCATCCTGGCCGCAATCGCCAAGTCCCAGGCGGCAAAGGTCAAGGGGCCAGAACGCACAGTTGCGCAGCTAAACTTGCTCCAGCAGAAACTCGGCGGCATTGGGGACGAACCGACTGTTCCACCCCAGCCAACTCCCTGATCACGCCTCGGCTTGCCGTGGCATTGTCCGGCACGTCTCGACACGCCAACAGACGGGACGGCTTAGGCTTATCGCGTGACTTCCCAGCTCGGCGTCTCGACGCATGATGCCGTCTACGCCCAGGGGCCATGGGAACACCGACACATCTCGGCCAACGGGGCCCGCTTCCATGTGGCGGTCGCAGGTGAGGGCCCGTTGGTCGTGCTGCTGCACGGCTTTCCGATGATGTGGTGGACGTGGCGGCGTCAACTGCGTGATCTTCCATCCCGTGGATTCCAGGTAGCGGCAATGGATTTGCGCGGCTACGCTGGCAGCGACCATCCGCCGCGAGGCTACGACTTGGCCGGGCTCGCCGAAGACGTAGCGGGCGTCATCCGCGGACTTGGTCACTCGCGCGCCCACGTCGTCGGTCACGACGTGGGCGGATTGATTACCTGGACCTTGGCCGCGCTGCAGCCTGCCTGTGTGGACCGAGCCGTGGTTCTCGCCGCGTCTCACCCCGTGCCGTTTCGGTCAGCCCTGTTCCGAGACAGCGGACAAAGATCAGGGTCGAGCCACTACTTTGGCCTGCAGCGGCCCTGGGTGCCCGAACGGCAACTGACCCGTGATGATGCCGCCGCAGTCGAACGGATCCTGCGGGAATGGTCAGCCACTCCGGGGAGACCGAGCGAAGATGCGATCGAACGGTACCGAGCCGCCTGGCTGGTCAGCCACACTGCGCACTGTGCTGCCGAGTTCTTCCGCTGGAGCGTGCGCTCTTTGCCCCGCACCGACGGGCGCCGATTCACGGCGCGCATGTCGGCCGCGCGGGTTTCCCGACCCATCCTACAAATACACGGGGGCGCTGACCGCACGGTTTTGCCGCGGGTGGCTGAGCGTGCACGGGACTTCGTCGACGCGGACTACGAGTGGCTGGTGTTGCCGGGGGTTGGCCATCTACCCCAGGAAGAAGTTCCCGACAGTGTCGGCAGCACTATTGAGCAGTGGCTGCTCGCGCCCTGATGACGCGTGGCCAGCCGGACGCTCAGCCTGTCGCTGGCGGCGGGCGATCCACCGAAGTACCGCTGAAGGTCGGGCGGTATGAGGAGTCCCGTCAGCGGGTGTTGCAGGAGCCCACACCGACTGGAGTCGCCGGGCCAGCGGCGGCATCAAACGCCCCACGCGCCTGCTTGGCGGTCAGGGCGTAGGCGACGTTCGGATCGTCTTGAGCCTGGGCAAAGATCACTCCCAAGATCCGGCCATCTGTGCTGAGCATCGGACCGCCGGAGTTGCCGGGCCTGGCTCGGCCTTGCAGCGCATAGATCTCCCGACCTACCCCGGGGTTGCCGTAGATATCTGTGCCGCGCGCCAATTGCGACGAGATCACGCCCCTGACTCGGGCTGGCAAAGCCTGTAGACTCCCACCGCCCGGGTAGCCAGCAATGATGGCTTCAGCGCCGCGGTTGACAGCCGGACCTTGACGCAGGCTGGAAGCTTCAAGGCCCGGAACGTCCAGGACCGCGAGATCGAGTTCGGGGTCGAAGTAGATCGGGGTTGCCCGCAACCCACCCCACCGACCCGGGGCGGTCACTACGGGGCGTGACACACCCGCGATGACATGCGCATTGGTCATGACTCGGCCCGGGCCCACTACGAAGCCTGAGCCCGTGGTCTCTTGGTTGCACTCAGAAGCAGTCCCTGTCACCTTGACCACGGATTCAAGCGCACGACGTACGGCCGGTTCGTTGGCCGTAGCGGTTGGCGGCAAGTCCACCGGCGGGGGCGGAGAGAAGCCGAAGCTGTCGAATAGCTGGGGCAGTCCGGCAGAGTTGACGAGACCCCGAACCTGGGTTGCCATGTCGCGAGCACTCGAAGGCACCAGTCGGTCGATCGATTGCAGCAGCACGCTGCTGTGGACATGGCGGGCCACTGTGCTGTCGGGAATGGCGGTCAGTCCTGCTGCTACTACCCACAGCATCACGACCAGCGCGGCAACGTTGAGCACCGAACCACCGAGTGCATCTGCGATACGGGCCGGTTCAACGGTGATGCGATCACTGACACGCGAACCGATCTTGCTCACGAGGTACTGTCCCAGGATCGCGAGTCCAACTACTAGGACGAATGTCAGTGCCAGCAGGTAGGTAGGTTCAATGGTCAGTCCACTCAGCAAGAACGGCGCCAGCACGACTCCGAGCAACCCGCCGCCGAGAAACCCAACAAACACACTGACACCGCGAATGAATCCGTTGCGCCAACCAGTCACGACGGCCAGAATTGCGGCCGCCACGACCACTATGTCAACGAAGTTCACGGCCCGCATCCTTCCCGGACTAGGGTTCCCAGTCGAAGGAGACGACTGATTGGGTCTCGTGCCAAGGCTCCTCCCAACCCATCGCCGCAAACAGGCGGTCGAGCAAAGTGCCGGTGAAGCCCCACACCAGTTTGTTGTCGAAAACAAACCCAGGACCACGATAACCCGTCGGGTGCGACACCCAAGTGCGGTTTTCGGGTGCCAACAGTTCGCGAACAGGTGCCCGGAAGACTTCGGCAACTTCGTCGGGGTCGTTGGGAGTCACGGCAGTCGGCCGGTGCCACCACCCCACAACCGGCGTCACGGTGAAGCCACTCGGAGGGAGCCACAGGCCCGGTAACTGCACCAGCGGCACAACTCCGGAAGGATCGAGGCCCGTTTCCTCCCGGGCCTCGCGCATGGCGGTGTCGATTGGGCTGCCGTCAGTGGTCTCTGCCGACCCGCCTGGGAATGCGATTTGGCCCGCGTGGGACCGCATATGCGCGGCCCTGCGGGTAAGCAGCACATCGCACGCGGGCGGTGAGGGTGTGCGACCTGCTGCAGGCTCGACTGCCACGGTGTCGGACCCGAACAGAACCAAGACTGCCGACAGCTTCGTCGGGGCATCGGGTGGGCGATAGCGCGACCACGTGGTCATCTCGGCGAGCTGCTCGCCGCCTTCCAAGATCGGTCGGAGAGACTCAGACAACCAGTTCGGGGCGTAATCCCACGCCCCGAGATCCTCCACCTGCGCCTGCGGCGCCCACTGGGGCGGCATCCCCGCCCGACCGGAAGTACGTCCGGACGTCCGCGACCCGTCGGCTTGGATTGAATCGTTCATTGCGCCTCGATCCCCAGGTGCTCGTCGATGAGGTCGATCAGTTGCGCCCGGTCGGAGATGAGATTTGTCCGTCCCACGACACGTCCCTGTGCGTCAACGAACAGCGTGACAGGTAGTCCCACTATTCTCAGCGAACTCCGGATTTGCTCCTCCGTGGCCACTACCGACGGGAACGTCATTTCGGTGTCCGCCGCCAGGGTGAGGGCCGCGTCGCGGGTGTCGGCATAGTTGATGCCGAGGAACCGCACGGAGCCGACGTTGGCTCGGGCCACTTCACCAAAGAACGGCAACTCTTGACGACACGGGGCGCACCAGGAGGCCCACACGTTGACGACCGTTGGCAGTCCGCGCAGCTCCGACAGGTCTACTTCCGGCCCGGCGGCCAAGCACGGCAGTGTCACCGCGGGAAGTCCATCAGCAACAGCTGGTGCGGCCGAATCGTTGTCCGGGCACGGCCAAAGGCCCGCAGCGGTCACTAACGCCGGATCTGCGGGGCCGCTGCCGTCGGGTGCGCGTGGTGTCGAACTCACCGGGGGTCCAACCGATGACTGATCGGCCGCCACCGAACATCCGGTAACTACGGCGACCAGCCCACAGATGCCGCCAGCGGCAATCAATCGCAGCTTCACGATAGGGTCATCACTTTCGCCTTGCGGCCAGCGACGAGCGGGTCCGTGGGACCTTCCCCGAAACTCGGGCACCATCGCGCGACGGGACACACGCCGCACGCGGGTCTACGGGCGAAGCAAATGCGACGGCCGTGCCAGATGAGTCGGTGGCTAAGCAGGGTCCAGTCCCGACGCGGAAACAACCTGGACACATCGGTCTCGACCTTGACGGGATCGTCGTGAACCGTCCACCCGAACCGTCGGGAGAGCCTCCCGAAATGCGTGTCAACTGTCAGTCCCGGGACACCGAAAGCGTTGCCCAGCACGACATTGGCGGTCTTGCGCCCAACACCTGGCAGCTCGACCAGGTCGGCGAGTTGACGCGGAATCTCGCCGCCGTGGCGGGTGCAGACGGCGTTCGCCATCCCCTGCAGTGATCGTGCCTTGGCACGATAGAACCCTGTCGGCCTGATGATTGCCTCAACGTCGGCAGGGGCTGCCGCTGCTAGGTCGGCGGGAGTCGGGTAGGCACGAAAAAGCGCCGGGGTGACGGAGTTGACTCGCGCATCTGTGCACTGCGCAGAAAGGATGGTGGCCGCTAGAAGCTGGTAGGGATCGGTGAAGTCGAGTTCGCAATGGGCATCGGGGTAGGTGGCGGCCAGTTCTCGACCAATCTTGCGGGCCCGGCGGGTCCTCGCCAGTTGCGACTCGGCCGCGTACCGAGCGTGCGGGCTTCCTTGCCGGGATCCATGAGCTGCGGAGGGCACGACTTACACTCCTTCCAGCACAGGTCGCCGACTGTGACGATTAACCGACGGTACCCGATTGCGTCTCACCGCGCCGGGACGTACCGGGCATGCAACTGCTGCCCCAGGGACCGCTGCGATGCGGGATAGGCTTGCACCATGGCGCCACCGACTGATGCAACTAAGCCAGAGCAGGCTTCACCGCGGAACCCTCCCCTGTCCGAGGTGAGTCTTGAGGACTTGCGGCGGCTGCGGCGGCGGCTGCAACAGACGGAAGAACGTTTGTCCTACTGGAGACGTCTAGTCCACGCTCGTATCGACCTGCTCGATGCGGGTGGTTCAACGGACCCGTCGTCATCTGACTCGGTCATGCGTATCTTAGCTCGGGGCATCGATTCAACCGAGCGGACGTTCTTGGCCAGTATCTCCGCCGACTACGGACGCCCACCGTCGATCATGGAAGCTGCCTGGAACAACACTCGGAATGCTAGCGGTGCCCAAGCTGAGGAAGTTCGAGCCGGGCTGGAAGCAGCCGAACAAGAATTGTCTGCCTTGCGGTCGCGCGTGATCCACGAGGTCGACGCCGCTTCCGCAGAGCTAGTCCGGCGCTACCGCGGTGACCTCCGCCTGGCCACTTCGGCCCTACCGCCGAGTGAGCCAGGCGCTCACCAGCGACGGTAAACAGTCCGACGGGCCCGATTTTCGTCGGAATGGTGGGTCCACGGGCTGCGAAGATACGAAATTCAATGCAACAATCACGCTGAGACCTGAACGAGGTGTGCTTCGGCATGCCTCGCCTTATCCGAATGCCGCTCCTGATCGTGCGAGGTACTTGTGGAAGACGTCCTGAGCCGTGCTCCCCTGTTCGCAGCCCTCGACGCCGAAGCTGCCGCGGCGTTGCGGGCATCCATGGAGAGCATCAGCCTCGGCAAAGGCCAGGTGCTGTTTCGAGAGGGTGAGCGGGGAGATCGGCTGTTCGTCGTCACTGACGGCAAGGTAAAACTCGGTCACACTGCACCTGACGGACGCGAAAGCCTCTTGGCGGTCCTCGGCCCCAGTGAGCTATTCGGCGAATTGAGCTTGTTCGACCCTGGACCTCGGACAGCGACTGCGACCGCATTGACCGACGCCAGCCTGATGGCTCTGGGTCATTCCGCACTGCGGCCGTGGCTAACCGGTCGGCCCGAGGTGGCCGAGGCGCTGCTCGGCGCACTGGCTCAACGTCTCCGCCGCACTAACGAACAAATGGCTGACCTGGTGTTTTCCGACGTGCCTGGACGAGTAGCCAAGACTCTCATCGAACTCGGCGACAAGTTCGGCAGGCAGATGCCCGATGGTCTGCACGTCACTCACGACATGACCCAGGAAGAACTCGCCCAACTCGTCGGCGCGTCCCGCGAAACCGTCAACAAAGCGCTCGCGGACTTTGCTGCCCGGGGCTGGATCCGCCTGGAGTCCCGATCGGTCGTCTTGCTGGAACCCGAACGACTGGAACGACGTTCGCGTTGACGGGAGGCGCCCCCGTGGTCCCGGACGAGAACGAGGTACCAGGCGACAGAGTGGTTCCCGCCGTGTCGGCTCGTCACGCCGATGGCCAACCCCTTGAACCTGGCGACCAGCGGCTCATCTCCCGTATCGAGCGGCAACATCATCTCCGCTACGACGCGGATTCGTGGTTGTCGGTGGCTGTTCTCCGAGAAGCTGGTATGGGAATTATCTTGGTCGCGCTGATCGCCCTGCAGATTGTGCTCAGCCCGCCGGAGGGTCTCGAAATCGCTCGGACGACTGAGTGGATGAACGGGATCATCGTGTTGATCGTGGTCGTGTTCACGGCGAACTTCTATTACGAACATCGCCTCACGGCCAACCTCGTGAAGCTCCTGCGCCAATGTCGCGAACGGGGAGTTCACGTCAGTTTCAGTGCGGCCAGGCCCCGCCGCAATCTGCCCCTGAGCGTCGGACTGTACGCGGGCTACATCGCCGCCATCATCTTGCTGCTCTTTGCAGCCGAACTCGGCTTGACGCGGTGGGAACTGTTGTTCCTTGTCATCTTCGCTGCCGCCATGGTGCTGATCCGTTTCATCCTGATCCGCACCGGAACAATCGCTGGCCCCCGACCAGCCCACATCTGACTCGCCATGGGCGACAACTGGCCATCTCGACCGAGAGTCAAACCAGACTCCACGACCCGGCCTGAGGTCGGCCGAATCGCACCCACACCGAGCGGGTTTCTCCACCTTGGGAACGCGCTGAGCTTCCTCGCCACCGACCGAATCGTCCGCGCTCGCGGTGGCTGCCTAGTCCTTCGTATCGACGACATCGACCCGACACGGCAGCGACCCGAATACGTTGACGACATCTTCGCAACTATCGATTGGCTCGGTATCGACTATGACTATGGGCCAAGCGGACCCGAGGACTTCCGGCGCAGTTACGCCTGGATTCATCGACTCGATCAGTTTCGTGCCGGTCGGCAGGCTCTCGCGGACAACCCCACGGCCGGACTATATGTGTGTCGTTGTTCTCGACGGGAGATCGCTGCCGCTGGCTCGGCCTGCCCCCGGGGCTGCCACCGGCAGTCCGCGGGCGCCTACGTACCGCAGGAATCCGCGCTTCGGTTGCGAATTCCACCGGACCGCGAGATGGCTGTTGGCGACGACCACGTGAACCTCTATGGCGCAGTCGGCGACATGGTGGTGTGGCGACGTGACGACTGGCCTGCCTACCAGTTGGCATCCGTGGTTGATGACTGTGCGCTCGGGACTACGATCATCGTTCGGGGCCAAGACTTGCTCGGGTCGAGTGCAGCGCAGCTGTATCTGGCGTCCCTCCTGCCTGGCACAGCCGCTGCCGAATTCCGAGCGGCTCGCTTCATTCACCACTCGTTGATGACCGACTCAAGCGGAACCAAGCTGTCCAAGTCAACACTCGGCCAGACTCCCCGAAATCCCTTGCCAACGATCACCACTCGACGGGCGGTGCGCGAACAGTTCACACAGTGGTGGGATAACTGGTGGAACGACGATCCTTCGCTTCGCGAATATTGTGGGCAACCATCGCAATGAAGCACACCAGCCACACAACAGCTGCGACCGCAACCCAGACCCGACCGATGATGTCAGCAACCGGCAGCCGGTCCACAGTCGACAGCGATGCACTGGCCACGGCATACATCCCCATCGGAAACACCATTCCCCACACGGTTGCCGCGTAAAAAAATCGGCCGCGGTTCTGCGCTAGTCTCCACACGCCGGCCAACAGTAGGAGCGGGATTAGCCAGGAACCCCACGCCCACAAGATGAACTCGGCCCCTCGCATCACCGTCACGATCCCCCCATCCAGAACGCCTTCCGCTGCACCGATGATCTTGGATGCGGCCAGGACAGAGATAGCGGTCGCACCCATCGCGATCCAGTACGGCTCGGTGAGATTCTGCGGTGTGAAGCTACGGCTGGTCAGGCGCCAAAAGACACTGACGAGTTCGATGCCGTAAAGGCCCACGCCCACCGACCACGCCACGGCCGCCAGAATCACGACAGCAGAACTAGCCGCGCCAACATGGTCGGCCACGATGATTGACAAGATGGCCACCGACTGGGCGGCCACTGTCCACAGGAACCAGGTGCCATTGGCCTGGCCTATCTGAGGGTTCACGCTCGGCCGCAACAAACTAGCGACCGGAATGGCATAACCGAGGACAGCAAAAGCGATCAGTCCCAGCAACCACAGGCCCACCGCCAGCGACCACCAGCCGAACAAAGACCCGGCAACCACTCCCGCCACGTTGGTCCCAGCGACTAGCGTGAAGAAGCCGAACGAAGTGTCAGCTCGCCGCAAATCTGCCGCTACCTCCGACCGAAACGCGACAACTCGAATCGCATAGAGCACGAGCAGAACGGCATATCCCACCAAACACACCAGGCCAACAGCGCCGGACAGTGCAGCCACTCCTACGCCCGACAGGCCCACTGCAACGATGCCTGAGGCCATGACGAACGCCATGTATCCCGGGTTCAGCGTGGAAATCGCGTGGACCGCCCACGATCGATCGCGAGATTGTCCCCGGTGCACCAGTGTTGCCTCCTTGGCCTTCTCGCCGCCTGTGTCTGATCATACGAGTCCACTGGCCAGATTGCTTCGCAGTCGATCGGAGCCTCCGGCCCGATAGAGTCCAACGCGTCGCATGGGCTGGCGGACCAGACATCGTGAAGCCATCCCATGAGAAGTTCCCCACCGAGAGCGGTCAGCTAGAAGCGCTAGCACCCTGGGCAACCTGTCAGACTCCACTGCAACACAGCCGAACGAACGACGAGCGGAGCGAAGGAAGGGGAGGCGATGTACATCCTCAACATCGGGTCGCTCAGCATTGGACGACTCTTCTACGTTCCCCACCTGCCTGCCCCGGGCGAGGTCATTGATGCCATTCGAGAAGAGCAAGTCCCTGCGGGCAAGGGGGGCCACCAGTCGGCCGCCATCGCGCGGGCCGGTGGGCCGGTCAGACACGTCGGGTCGGTCGGAATCGATGGCTTGTGGATCCGGGACTACCTGCACGGCCTCGGCGTGGACACCGGCGGCATCTCGACGGGATCGGTCGCAACCGGGCAAGCCATCACGGCCATCGACCCGGCTGGCGAACACAGCACCATCGTCGTGCCGGGCGGCAACCACCTCCTCACCCCAGATGTCATCGATGCCGAACTCGAGGCTGCTCCAGCCGACACGATGGTGCTCCTGCAGAACGAAGTGGCCAATGTGGGTTATGTATTGAAGGCGGCAGCACGCCGCAGTTTGCGGGTCTGTTTCAATCCGTCACCCATGTCCGCCGACATCGCCAACTACCCGCTGTCGGACGTGACCACTTTGGTCCTCAACGACCACGAAGCTCGGATGTTGATCGGCTCGGAAGCCGCCCCGGATCGTCTCCTTGAGACTCTCATCCGCAGTTATCCTTCCACTGTGATCATCCTGACACTCGGCCCACTAGGAGCAGTCTGTTTCGACGGCGTACGCCACTACCGGATACCTGCCGTACCCACATCTGTCGTGGACACAACCGCGGCCGGAGACACTTTTGTCGGCTACTACCTCGCCCGGCGGGCTGCCGGGGATTCGATCGTTGAGTCCCTCCAACTCGCCAGCACTGCTGCGTCTCTGACAATCTCGCGGCCTGGAGCGACTCGCTCCCTCCCGTCCCTAGCCGAAGTGCTCGCCAGCCACGACCCTGACAACTTCCACGATGCAACCCCCGACCCGTAGCCCCCAGCGAGGCCCCAACCGTCGCGGGACAGCCCCGTTCACACCATGAAAGTGATTCCGCCACCCAACAGCAGCGACGCCACTCGCACCATCCTGCTTGACTGCCTCTTGAAGTGGGGGCGTTCGGCTGGGCAGCTGCAGGCCCTGACTGATGATCCGTGGACCATCGTCTGGCACTCCGGCGGAGGGTTCACCGCAGCCCTCGTTGGGGCCAGAACGGTGGTGGTCTGGCGGGGCCCCGTCTGCCCCCCGGAGTCGCTGTCAGCAGCGCTTCGCGAACTGTTCACCTGGGCACGGGAAACACGAAGGCAACTCGTGGTGCTCGGTGCTCCAGTGGATGTCACGGCCGTCGGTCGACACATTGGGATGCGCTCGCTTTGGATCGGTACCGAGTGTTGGACTGACTTGGCAACGTGGAGTGAGGTCGGGCCCCGTCGCCGCAAGCTGCGGTGGGCCCGCAACCACGCCCGCCCCACCCACAGGTGGGCAGAAGTCTTCCCACTAGCAGACGCCGAGATCCGTCACGAGTTGACGGCCATTCAGGACGCCTGGATGCAGGACAGGCCTGCTCGTCAGACACACTCCTTCCTTCGTACTGATTGGGCGGAGAACATCACCCACCGCCGCTATTTTGCATGCCAGGAAGACGAGACTGGCCATCTTGTCGCCTCCGTCGTTGCCACTCGTATCAACCACAGCGATTGGTATCTCCAGGACTGCGTCCGAAGACCAGGCAGCCCGCGCGGTTCCTTGGAGGGTGCGATTGTCTGCGCCCTCGATCATCTTCGTGATGACGGATATCGGCGGGCATCGAACGGCATCCTTCCAATGTGGGAGCCTCCGTCGCAGGTCGACACTAAGGATGAGCGGATCCAGCTGGGACCCATCGGCCGACTCCTCGTTGCCTATTTTGACCGTACTTACAGGTTTTCTGGCCTCAATCAGTTCCGTACAAAGCTGGACGCCGACCAGTTTGAGCCCGTTGCGGCTCTCTACGGGCCCTATCGTTTCAGTCCCCTGTCCGGGATAGAGCTAGGGCGAACCCTCCGCTAGCGATCTGGTCGCGAGCAGACGGAGGACACAGCAGGCAGTTGCCCACAGGTTTATCCACATCCTGTGTATTTCCTGTATTTTGTCCGATAAACCTCACAGTTGGTACCCTGCAGCACCTGCTTTTGTCAGACGGTGTCCTGTTTGTTTTTGTACGGTGTCCACTTTTGCGCACCAATTAACTCCTTGCCGCAGAACATCTTTGGGCCCGCCGATCGGCCACGACTGTGTCGTGATCGGCGACCTTCGTAAACTCTGGGGCACTCCAGCGTTGACTGGCGGGAGAACCAACTGTCTGCCTCTCCTTGAGCGGGTAGTGCGATCCTCTACTGTCCGCCTAGGCGCGGGCATCCCCCTGCGACACCACCGCCCAATGCTGGCCGGTTCGGTTCTGCGAACGAGTTCGCGTGCCAAGCTAGGGGCATGGCGTGGCAGGCGTGGCTCACCTTGGGCGTGGTTGTCGTTGTGCTGGGATTCCTGATCCGCGGCAGAACGTCTCCCGCTCTCGTGGTGCTCGGTGCAACAATCTTCCTACTGGCCGTAGGTGTGATCGACACCTCCCAGGCCCTCGCTGGGTTCAGTAATCCAGCCCCGTTCACAGTGGCAGCGCTATACGTGGTCGCAGCAGCAGTTCAGAAGACAGGCGCGTTGGCGCCGATCTTGCACGGAACGATGGGGAAGCGCAAAGGGATCCGACGCCCACTTGGTCGTCTGGCGTTGCCGGTAGCTGGCGCGAGCGCGTTCCTGAACAACACGCCGATCATGGCGATGCTGATTCCGCAAGTTCAATCGTGGTCGAGCAAGTACAAGATTTCAGTATCGAAGTTCCTCATGCCGCTCAGCTTTGCCACAATCCTAGGCGGGACTGTCACGGTGATCGGCACATCTACGAACCTGGTCGTGTCGGGCCTGATGAGCGGCGCGGGGCTCGGCGAGCTCGGTTTCTTTGAGATCGGCAAAGTGGGCCTGCCGATCGCGATCATTGGCATCGTGTTCGCGGTACTCATCACCCCTTATGTGCTACCGAGCCGAAAAGGGGTCAAAGAAGAGCTCTACGGAGAGGCCCGGAAGTTTTCTGCCGAGCTGGTCGTAGTCGCGAAGGGGCCGATTGACGGCAAGACTGTCGACCAGGCTGGCCTCCGTGACTTGCCGGGTGTGTTCTTGACGAGCCTGACTCGCGTGACCGGCCCGGTGATCGCGCCCGTCACGCCTGACACCCAACTGCGGGCAGGAGATCGTCTGCGTTTCGCAGGACAGGCCCAGAAAGTCCTCGACATGCAGGAAGTCCGGGGCCTGCAGTCGGCAGAACTCGAACACTTCGCAGACCTCGACGATCCAGGGGTCAGCTACTACGAGGCAGTGATCGGCACTCGCTCCCCGCTCGTAGGGCAAACGCTGAGAGGCGCGGGATTCCGCGGCAACTACCAGGCCGCCGTTGTGGCAATCCACCGCGACGGTGAACTGGTGGATGCCCAACTTGGACGCGTCCAACTGCGAGTCGGTGACACGCTCATTCTGGTGGCAGACTCCGGTTTCAAGAATCGGTGGGCCAACCGCGAAGACTTCCTGCTGATTTCTCCGATGGATGACATCGCTCCCATCACCTCAACTCCCAAGGCGTGGCTACCGATAACGGTGATTGCTGTCATCGTCGTGTTGGCGGCCTTCAATCTAGTCCCGATCCTGATCGGGGCACTCGTCGGTTCAGTGGTCCTGGTCGGCGCCAAGGTGCTGTCGGTCTCTGAGGCGCAGCGATCAATCGACTTCGAAGTGATTGTGATCATTGCGGCGGCATTCGGGATTGCCGCCGCAATGGAAACGACCGGTCTCGCCCAGCATGCCGCCTCGTCGATCGTGTCCATCACCGAGGCGCTAGGCGAACGTGGCGCCCTGCTCGGAATCGTGCTGGCAACGGTAGTCCTCACCGAGATGATCACGAACAACGCCGCGGCGTTGTTGATGTTCCCCATCGCCATCACCATTGCTGCCGAGACCGGACTCAACCCAGTGGGCGTGGCCATAGCAATTGCCATCGCCGCGTCGGCATCGTTCCTGACACCAATCGGCTACCAGACCAACACCATGATCTACGGGCCCGGCGGCTACCGCTTCGGCGACTACGTGCGGCTCGGCTTCCCCCTCACCATTCTCGTCATCGGAATGATCGTCTGGCTGGTTCCGATCATGTGGCCGAGCAGCGTCTAGAGCTCTGGGGTCGACCGGGCCGATCCTGACCCGGTCACGCACAGTCGCGCACGATCGCGAGACCAGCAACCCGCCGGGCACACACCATAAAGTAAAGGCATGCCGCTGGCATTGTCGGAACGCTTCAGTGACTACCGGGTGGGCCTGTACTTGCTGACCGGGATCTGCGGTCTCATTGATGCCACCTGTTTCCTCGCCCTGGGCGGGGTCTTCGCTGAACTCATGACCGGCAACCTGCTCCTGATGGCGTTCTCGGCCGGGGCTGGCGACGCGCCACCCGATCAGCTGTGGGTGTATCTCAGTGCGCTGGCGCCTTTCATCCTGGGGGCCTTGGCGGCGGGCATCTTGGTGACGCGCCCCCACCGCTACAACGGCCGCGTCCTGGGCTACCCGGTCGAATTCGCTTTCATCGTCGTGGCCACGGGCTTGGCCCTCCTTTGGACGCCGCAGGCGTCCGGACCCCTCAACGAGTGGCTCGTCTTGGACAAGGGAGAACTCGATCCGGTGGGTACAGACCTGTGGCAACGCATCATCATTGTCGGAATCTTGGCCTTCGGGATGGGCATCCACAACTCCCTGATGAGTCGCCACCCGGTGCGGGACATACCGACCAACTTGATGACGTTGACTCTCACCCGCATGTGTACGGAAGCAACGGCCAGGTCGACGCAGCGCAAGCGCTGGCCCCGACAACTGCTGTCGGTCGTGGTTTTTCTGTCTGGTGCCTTCTTGGGTGCTTGGCTGCTGCGGTTCGGGATTGCGGTGCCTTTGCTGGTCGCCTGCGCGTTGTTCGCTATTGCCCTGCGACCCCTCATGGTGGGGCGCAATCCGGACGGGGACCTGAGCCAGGTACTTAACCGCTAGTACGCGATCACGGCCGTACCCATGGCCTGCTGGTGGCGCAATCGCTCAACTATCCCACACCCCACCACTGCCCTGGCGTACATCTTTCGCTCCTACGCCTGCTCGAGTCCTTGGAATTGGCCGATACTGTCGATAGGGTCGCGAGTGCGCAGACTCGAATAGCTTGATCCGCGCCCGAACAGAATCGAGGAGTCCATGTCAACGACGCCACCCCCACCCCCCGGGCCTCCTGCTGGCGAACCTGACCCCGCCTCCGGTGGGGCTGGCACCCCGCCGCCCCCGCCGTACCAGCCGCCTGCTGCACCTCAGGACCCTGCACAGCCTCCACCGCCCCCGATGTACCAGCCCCCGGCGGGTACGGGCCAGACAACGAGCCTGCCGGTCGTCAGTCTGATTCTGGGTATTGTTTCTTGGTTCTTCTGCCCACTCATCGCTGGTATCGCAGCCATCATCACCGGTGTGTCGGGGCGCAAGAAGGCTCGCGAACTCGGCCAACCCACCGGCATGGCCACGGCAGGCATGTGGCTCGGAATCATCTCCAGCATTGCGTGGGTCTTGGCGGGCATCCTGTTCGTGGCAGTCGGCGGGTCACTATTCAAAACCATGATCGATCAGGCCCCACTGGCCGAAGAGGCGACCTCTGCGTATTCAGCGGCCGAGCGCTACTACAACGTGACCGGCACCTACAACGGGCTGTCGGAAGACGTGCTGCGCGAGCTAGGCTACGTGCCCGATCCCGAAATCGCAGTTACCTTAACGCCCGAGGCTGGCGGCCAGGAGATCTGCGTGGAAGCCAGTCGGCCAAGCAATCCCGGCACGGTAGTCCACGTTCCGCCCCGTCCGGGTGAGGCCACCTTCGAGATCACCATCAACAGTCGGACCTCCATCTACGCCAACGGGCCCTGCTGACGGCCCGTTCGCAGTAACTCCCAGTTGGGGCCGCTACGGACATGTAGCGGCCCCAACTGTTTGCCTCTTGGACGAAAGGAACACTCATGGAGCTGACCACCGATTACGTCGACATCCCGACCCCAACGCGACCGATGCGCTGCTTGGTCGTCCGGCCGGACAACACGGCCTCCTATCCGGGGGTCTTGTTCTACACCGATATCTTCCAACTCACCGACGCCAGCATTCGGTGGGCCAAGCGCTTGGCAAGCTACGGTGCCGTCGTCATTGTTCCCGAGATTTATTACCGCATCGAGCCGGCCGGGACCGTCTTGGCCTTCGACACCGCGGGCAAGGAGCGCGGACTAGCCGACATGCAGGCCATCTCGGTCGCAGAACTCGATGAGGACATCCGTTGCGCCGTCGACTACGCAGCATCGAGGGTCGACGTGGACGTTGATCGCATCGGCGTGACTGGACATTGTGCGGGCGGCCATATTGCGTTCCGGGCCGGGTTCGACAGCCGCGTCCGCTCGACTGTCTGCTGGTACCCCACCGGATTACACAATGGTCAGTTGTGCGCCGATGCCGATACTGGAAGCCTCAACCGGGCGGCCGACATATCGGGAAAGCTAATCGTGATGTTCGGCGATCGGGATCCCCACACGCCAGCCGATTCGCTGGTCACAGTGCGCGCGGGGCTCGAAAGTTCCGGAGTGGATTACGACTGGCACACCTTCGACGCGGCCCACGCGTTCGGCCGGGACATCGGCGACCGCTGGAATCCCGCAGCCACCGACCGCGCCATGGCCATTACCGTCGCCGCGTTGACAGACGCGCCCCTCGCCTGATCGGCCCTCAGCCCGAGTCATTCGGCAAGACTTCCGCCCCATGGCCCGAGGCCGGTGCGCCTCCCAGACCGCGGCTGGCACCAAACTCGAACGCCTACCGGCGACGATCGCCTCGAGTCGATGAAGTCTGAAACGTTTCACAGACGAATTCTTCGACCATTGCACAATCTGTGTTGCGGGAAATGGTACGCACGGTTGGGGAGTGAGCTGCACGGTCGGGAACTGGACCTATGTCAGCCCCTGGGGCGGCGACACGTGGAACATCGCCCCGGCACCTCCAGCCAAGGAGAAGGCGGCTCGGCCTTCTTCAACGCCAACTGGGGCCTGGCAGCGGCCACTCCGGGCGGCAAGGTGCTGGCCGTGGTGCCCATGACCAACGCCAATCCGACGAAATCCAACTACAACAGTCCAACCCTGTCGGCCAACGTGTTCGTGACCGACTCTGCCAAGAAGTCGGCGCAGAAGAAGTTGAACAAGCAGCTCAATGCTCGCGTCGCGCAATGACTGGTGACGGCCAAGGAAGCGGCAAAGAAGGTCGTCAACTTCTCTTGCCAAATGATGGTTGGATTGCAAGTTCCCGGCTACAGCCTTCCTAGCGGATGGCCACTCAACGGTGGCAAGAGCAACCTGTTCTGGCAGAGCGCACCCAACGCGGTGTTCGCCACTCCCGTACCGCCGAAGTCCGGCAACTGACACCAACCCGAAAGCCAGCTGCCCACCTTGGGTAGCTGGCTTTCGGTTTGCCGGGGCCAAGCTCGGCAAAACCGGGCAGAATCCAACGGCTGGGATCTGATACCGCCAGGTGGATCCGACGCCTGTTCGAAACGAGCGACCGTACTGCAGTGCTAGCTAGGGTGCCACCATGCAACTGACCAACTCGGGCATCTTTATCTCGGAGTTCATCGGCACCACTTTGCTGCTCCTCCTCGGTGTCGGGGTCTGCGCCAATACGTCTCTGAAACGTTCCTTTGGCTACGGGCCCAACTGGCTACTCATCGCCATCGGCTGGGGCTTCGCCGTGTTCGTGGGTGCCAGCGTTGCCTGGCAAAGCGGGGGTCAGCTCAATCCGGCCGTCACAATAGCTTTGGCCCTCGTCGACCACCAAAGTTGGTCGGTGGTTCCGATCTACATCGCCGCCCAGGTCGCAGGAGCGATGTTCGGAGCGATTCTGGCCTACCTGGCGTACAAGAAGCAGTTCGATACGCACGACGAGCCTCAGAACACTGGAGGCATCTTCTTTACCCAGGCGTCGGTGCGCAGCCCGGGTTGGAACGTACTCACTGAAGTGATCGGGACTTTCGTGCTGGTGTACTGGGTTCTGCAGGCTTCTCCGTTCGAGATTGGCACCGGAGACTCTGGTGTGGTGTTTGGTAACGCTGCGCTCGGCTACGCTGGCGTGGCGTTCTGTGTGATCGCAGTGGGCGCCTCACTCGGCGGCCCGACTGGCTATTCGATCAATCCCGCTCGCGACTTTGGCCCCCGGCTCGTCTATCAAGGCTTGCCGATTCGTGGGAAGGGATCGGCCAACTGGTCCTATGCGTGGGTCCCAGTTGTCGGACCCATCATCGGTGCTTCTCTAGCCGCGTGGGCTTTCCTCGGAGTCGGCGGCCACTAACGACTCAGCCAGATCACGAACTCGCAGGAGTATGTGGTCGCGAATGGGGCGGACTTCGTCGATGCCGAGACCTGCGGGGTCATCGAGATCCCAATCCTCGTAGCGTTTCCCGGGGTATATCGGGCAAGCATCCCCGCAGCCCATCGTGACGACCACATCTGCCGCACGCACGTCGGTGTCGCTCAGCCGGACGGGAACGCTGGACCCGATGTCAATCCCCACTTCACGCATGGCCGCCACAGCTAGTGGGTTGATCTGTTCCTTGGGCAGTGATCCGGCCGAGAGGACACGAATCTTGTCGCCAGCAAGATGGCGGAGGAATCCGGCGGCCATCTGGGATCGACCCGCATTATGGACGCATACGAACAGCACGGTCGGCTGTTCCATCTGGTGTGGGGTCACGTGCTGCTCCGATCAGTGTCTGTCATCGTTGTCTCCGCACCACGCGACCCGAGCCGTCGGCCCACGTCGGACGTTGTCGGTTGTCCGTTGCTGGCCACGTGAGTGTCCGTGTCCGGGGGCTTTCGCGGCGATGACCTCGGCCAACGCCACCGGTGTCGTAGCCACAACGAGACGTAGACCAAGGCAATCAAGACTGGAACTTCGACGAGTGGGCCGACTGCCCCAGCGAGAGCCTCCCCCGAGGTGATACCCCACATGCCGATGCTCACGGCTATGGCAAGTTCGAAGTTGTTACCAGCGGCAGTGAAGGCGACAGTGGCCGCCTGAGGATAGTCCAGGCCCGCCATCCAAGACACGGTCATCGCCAGCAGCCACATCACTGCGAAATACACCAGCAACGGCAACGCTATGCGACCCACGGATATGGGGTCGTCGACGATCTGCTGACCTTGCAGCGCGAACAGCACCACAATGGTGAACAAAAGCCCCCAAAGGGCCAGCGGAGCGATTCGAGGCCCGAATGTGTAGTCGTACCATTGCCGACCTTTTCTCGCCACGCCGACAGTGCGGGTCAGGAATCCCAAGAGCAGCGGAATGCCCAGGAAGATCAACACGGACTGGCTGATCGCCCAGGTGGAGAATTCCACTTCTTGCCCTCCCAGCCCCAGCCAAGTCGGCAACCACACCAGATAGAACGTTCCGAGCACGGCATAAGCCAAGATCTGGAAGATCGAATTCACAGCGACAAGCAGTGCTCCTGCTTCCCGACTGCCGCACGCCAGGTCGTTCCATATCAGGACCATCGCGATGCACCGCGCGAGACCTATGACAATCAAGCCCGTGCGGAACGCTGGCTGATCGGGTAGAAACGTCCAGGCCAGGGCGAACATCAAAGCCGGGCCCAGGACCCAATTGAGCAGCAACGACACCCCGAGCAATCGCCGGTCAGACGACAGCTGGCCGAGTTGTTCATAGCGCACGCGGGCCAATACCGGATACATCATGGCGATCAATCCGATGAAGATCGGCACGCTAACGTCGCCGATAGTGAAGGAATCCAGCCAGCTAGCGACGCCAGGCGCCAATTCCGTGCTCAGCAGTCCGACGGCCATAGCCAGAGCGATCCACACGGGTAGGAATCGGTCCAACCACGACATTCGGTCGAGCACTGCGCTGCCGCTCGTGTCCGAAGCCTGGACAGTATCCACGATCAGGCGCGGTGTACGGGTGCTGCTACTGATGTGCAGCAAGCCCTACCGGCCGTCGCCGAACCGGCGGAAGCGTCCTGCAGAGATCCGGCGGCGGCCCTGCTGATGTCCGTGACATCGAGCTCGCCTGCACTGGGCCGCACTTGCTCCACCGGCTCGTCATCGGTGATCGTGTACACCTCCCACGGCGCGCCAGCCGGATCGCGCACCCAGACCTTATCTTGTTCGGCATAGCAACAGTTCGTCGCCTCTTCGACCAAGGTGTCCATGCCTGCCGCTTGAAGGCGCTGGGCACTGGCTGTCACTTCTGAGCGGTCGAACACTTCAACACCCAAGTGGTTGAGTGCCCCAGCCACCCCAGCGCCGCGTTCGTCAGGAGCAACCTCAAATAGCACAAGCTTCAGGGGAGGATCGGTGATCTCGAAGTTCGCGTAACCCGGACGTAGCTTATGGGGCTCGGTCTGGAACAAGTGCGAATAGAACTCAACAGATGCTGAAAGGTCGGCAACATTGAGGGCAAGTTGGACTCGAGACATGATCTCCTCCGAAACATTACATAGACACTCATCGATGCGATGACATGGAGTGAGTGTTGCACATACATCGATAGTCGTCAATACTAGGGGGGTGGCCGAACCGAATGAGCAGTGCTGCGTCAACGCTTTGACGGCTCCCGTCTCCCGTACGGAGGCCGCGCGTCTCGCCGTGTCACTCAAAGCCCTCGCCGACCCAACGCGGATCCAGCTGCTTTCCATCATTCGAGACGCGGGCGAAAGCGGTGCCTGCGTATGCGATCTGACGGCGCAGGTGGCCCTGCGTCAGCCAACCGTTAGCCACCACCTCCGGGTGCTGGCTAACGCAGGGCTCGTACGTCGCGAACAACGTGGCACCTGGGCTTGGTTCAGCTTGGAGGCCGACAACTTCGATCACGTTCTACAACTGCTATCGACGCTGACTCCCGCCCAGGCCCACTAACGCGAAGCCCGCTGGGACGCCGAGCTAGCTCGGCGCTGGCGAACCTGACCCGAAACCACATTCGGTCAACCGCGTCAACCACGCGCGAAGCGGCTGGCAGATCGGTGTGGCAAGCCTCAACAAGCGGCACGCGCATCGGCCCGTTCGTCAGGCTTGTTCTCAACGCACCGTTATGGCTAGCGCGCCCCTTATGGCAGGTGGCAGCGCGCAGTCATCAAGATCTACGGTCGACCACCCGTCCGTTGACTGCCAGCCCCCAGGTGAACCACTTGGTTCAACTTTTCTCCTCGACTGGGCGTGGACTCCGAGCGACTCTACGATCAGCGCACCACATGTCGTCAACATCCTGCGGGGAGCGCTCATGGCTATCACTCCAGCCCACCGGACCTTGAAAGCCCGTACAGGCTTTTTCATCGCGTTCGTGGTCACCCTCATCGCCGGGATGTTCGCCCTGCCTGCGCATGCCGCCAGCGGCAACGTGAACGTGTCCTTTGCGGTCCTGGATAACAACAATCCGGTCACCTCCCTCAACGTGGCCGCTGGCTCCTCTCAGCAGTTCGTCATCAACTTCACGTGCACAGGTGCTACTTGCCTCAACGTTGCTATCTCGGTTCCGTTTGCGGCTGGCATGGTGATCGGCGGATCGCAAGTGGGGCCGGAAATCACGAATGAGACTCGTAACGGCCAACTCGTCACCTTCTCGGCGCCAACGCTGCCACCTGGATTCGCCGGTCAGATCCTCATCATGGCTGGACCCGCGGGGGGATCGACTCCTGACGGCGCCACCTTCACCCAGACTGCCGCGATCACCGCATTCGGTGCTACTCCTCAATCGAGTGCTGCAGTCACTCTGACAGCTGCATCTGGGTCTGTGACTGACGTAAGTGCTGATCAGCTCGCCGGTGGTGGCATCGACTCCCGAACCAGCTACGAATTCCTCGCATGCCTGGGCGAAGCTCCGGAGCCCAATATCGGCATCCTGGGGATCCAGGCTGGCAGTCTGCTGTCCACCACGGTCCCTGAAGGAGCGGTTGTGGCTTCAACCGGTGGCGGAGTGCAAGTCGGCAACGTCATTACCTGGACCCTTCCTGCAATTTCTAGCACTGGTTGCACGACACGCCTTATACAGGTCGTGTATCCATCGAGCGAGCCGAGCAACACCGACGGCGCGAGCAAAGTTCTCGAGGTCGAGTGGGTGGGATCTAAGGTCGGCCAAGGGCAGACCGTCCTCGGTACAGCCACCCTGTCGGAGACGATCTTCAACCAGAATCCAGGATCGGGCGGCAGCATCGATGGATTCATCCAAGCCCCCCGGGAGTACCTGTTGCCCCCTACTCGGCGCACCCAGATCGGGGGCAACTACACACAGAGCTACACCCTCGACAACAGCACCAATGCAACCTGGGATCGTATCGAAATCGACGTTCCGATGAGTCAGTATCTCAAGGCCGAATCAATCAATGCCGGGCCAATGGGCTCGGGCCCCGGTGAAGTCTGGGGGTCAATCAACGGTGCTCCCCGAGTGAAGCTCGCCGACATCATTGAGGGAGGCTCGGTCAGCCTGCCCCTGTACGGTGACGGCCAATTCCCATCCGGTGTCGCCCAGTTAGGGCCCGACGACAACATGACTGAAGTCCATTACGTCGGCACCATGATTTATCCCGGCGATATTGGCAGCTATTTGGCCATCCCGGGCCGAGTCCGCAACGTGGGCCTCGACAACAACCAACCGGTCGTGGTCGGCCAGGCGATTGAGGTTGATGCTGTCTTCCGTCGCAGCTTCCAAGGAAGCATGGGTGCAGACAACGACATCAACCTAGTTCTGGGGGTCGACGAACTCGTACCGGTCATCCATCCCGTATTTGGCGCCAATCCGACTCCGCCCCTCGGTGTCGGGGTCTACGAGACCGAAGTAAGGGTCGGAGGGACACCAACTACTAGCGGGAGTCCTCCGGTAGGCAACCCGATCGACCAGCCTGTCTACAACATGCACCTACCACCCGGCGTCACGTACGTGCCAGATTCGTGGCGCGCAGATCCAGATACGGCGGGCAACCTGCCGACTCCGAGTTTCTATGTCCAAGAGAACTACCCTTCGGCTGGCTGGACACTCCTGCGGTGGACTTTCCCCGAAGGAACCGTTCAAGCTGCTGGCGACACGTACGGGCTCTACGCCACGGTCTTGCTCGACGAGAACGCGTACATCCCAGTGGGGGACCCTTCCCGCTACCGCGTGCGCGGCTACATCTCGAGCGCGACCAGCCCGCTCTATCAGTGCGTATTCCCGCCGGAATGGTGGGGTCAGGGCCCTGATGTTAATGACCTCAACGATAACGGCGACGTTACTGAAACCCTATGCTCGTGGGGAATCGACCTCGCCCCAGCGGTCGTGGTAGGCGCATCCGTGTCGCAAAGCATCAAGGGTTCGTGGGACGCGGACTTCATCGCCGGACCGGGCACCGGATACAGCGCCCCGAACTCGGCCGATACGCTCCGAGCAACTTTGAGTAATCCCGGCACCGTCCAGCTCACCAACAACCGGATGGTCACGACTTTGCCGCGGCCTGGCGATGAGATGATCTTGTCGGATGACCCGCGCAGCCCGGCCGTTCACACCTTCCCGATCGTGTTGGCGGGGGAACCACAGCTACCAGATCTTCCGGACCCTGTGACGCTTTTCTGGAGTGACGCCGTCAATCCTTGCCTAGGCAACGATCTCAACGATCCCGACAAGAACAAGCCGGGCTGTGTGGATCCTGACTGGAAGAATTGGGCCAACGAAGCCCCGGCAGATCCAGCTACGGTCAACACCCTGATGGTGGACTTCGGTAGCAACACGCTCAACCCCTTCACCAGCTGGAATGTTGACCTTCCCGTGACAACACCAGCTGACGTTCCTGATCCGTGCGTGCCGAATCCGACCGAGCCTCCGTGCGAGCCTCAGTTCGCCATCTCGAATCCGGTCGAAGACGATCCCGACACTGACGAGCGAGCCATCGGCACTTCAGCGTCTGTGTCTACCCGCCTCGACACTGGCATCCAGCTCCTGCCGATCGAATCCCTGCCGAACACGCTGCAAATGCCAGGGGCCCTGGGCCCGAACGATGGCCCGCCTGTTGCGGAGGATTTGAGTAGCATCGCTCCGGCCGGCGAAGTCCAATCAGTGACTGCGTGGTTCCCTCCAGGCGGCACCATCGAGTTGCTTGATTCGAACGGCGATCCCGCGGGCGCTGGCCCGGTCACCTTCCCCGGGGAGGGTGAGTACGCACTTGATCCAGACACTGGGGTCATCACTTTCACCCCCGAGCCATCATTTATTGGTTCACCTACGTCAATTGGCTATCGCATCACCAACGCGTTCAACGAGTCGGGGGACGGCAGTTACGCGCCGCTTGTCATGGCTCCGGCAGCCCCGAGTCCGGCTGCTATCACGACGACTGGTGAAGGTCCTGCCTCACAATCAACCCCTGCTATCGACGTTCCTGAGGGTGGATCACTGCAGCTTCTCAACCCGGACACGTCTCCAGCCGGTAACGGTCCGATCGAAGTTGCTGGCGAAGGAACCTACACGCTCGACCCAGTTACCCGAATCATCACTTTCACCCCGGTGGATGGATACGCGGGGACTGCGACGGAAGTGCTGTTCGTCGTGACCGACTCGTTTGGACAGACCGGGGTGGCCACCTACACACCCACCGTGACTGCTCCGCCGCCGCCGGCCACGTCTGACATCGAAGAGACCGGGCCGCAAGACACGCCCATAGTTGGGGAGATTTCACTACCGAATGGCACGACTGCGCGCTTGACAACACCGCAGGGTGAAGTGATCCCGGGAAACACCTGGACTGTGCCCGGCGAGGGAACGTACGTACTCGACCCAACGACCGTTTCAATAACCTTCACACCGGAACCCACGTTCTCAGGGGTTGCCACTCCGGCGCGCTTTGAAGTCGTGGACAGCTACAACCAGGCGACTGCCGGTACGTTCACGCCTACTATCGTCGCCGCACCCGACCCGGCCAACGTCACCACCACCGGTGAAGGCACCGACCCACAAACCG
>CBFGTA010000021.1:0-24254 GCA_965651595.1 uncultured bacterium
CCGGGCTGTGCGGCGATGTCACTGGGGCGACCGTCGGCCGGGCTGGAAGCGAGATAACGCAGCGTTTCGGTCAAGAACCGCCCATGATGGGAACAGCGCTCTATCTCCGCCATGGCTACCCGAATGCAGTCGGCGCGCTCTGGCACCACAATGCCCAACGCGTCCTCGATCGTGGCCGCCAAGCTCCACTCGGACCCGAACGATGCCAACCAGTTGTGACGATTGGCCAGCACCAGGAGCTGTCGATAGTCGCGCGACTCGAAGAGCTTTTCGGCTCCGCGATGTGCCGCTTGGACCTGCATTTCGGCAGTTCGGATCACTAAAGGGGATCCATCGGCGGGGCCGGATTCGTAGCCCACGGCGACCGTCAGGGGCCCGTGGGAGGCGGGGTGTCCCGGTGTCAAGAACACATCAACGGGTTCGTTCGTGACACCGCGGCCCGTGTCTGCGCTAGACCCGCGGTGCGCTTCATTCATGACGGCGGCCCACCCAGTCAGTCGGTTGCGCTGCTGCAAGGTGATCCAGGCGTTGGTTCACCACAATCCACCCGTGATCGCCGAGTCCCGGGGACTCGACGAGTTCCCGCCACTGCGAGGCCCAGCGAAGCCTTTGAGGCAGAGGGTCTTGTCGATACGTGGGTCCGCCGTAGGGTCCGTTGCGGACCCACCTGTGGAGGGCGTCGGATTGTGGCACAAGGCTGAGCTGATCGCTGCGGCTATCGTCGGATCTCAAGGGCGACTCGGCCACGGATGGCTCACCCTTGAGCGCAGCAATCACGCTGGCAGCATAGACCGGTGCGGTGAGGTTTCCGGGCAGGTCGGGGCTCGCGGGCCGTTCACGGCCGTTCAGGAAGGCCGCTGGCCCGGTGACGGCACTGTCGGTGAAGTAGTCGATGAGCACCAAGCGGCCAGCAATCAGGCGGTCCAGGAGCCGCTGGGCGAACTGGTCGCGGGGGTAGCCAGCCAGGCCGGTCAAAGACTCGGCGGAGGAGTGCCACTTCATCAACCAGTCACGGGCCACCTGGCCCCCGTCCACGACACTGGGACACGGCACATCGTCGAGCACCTCAACAGCGCATATCACCCCCCGCACGTCGGCCGGTGCTGCCGCTCGTGCATCTGCTCGCAGCCACCGAATTTCGGGCGGCAGATGCGCTGGTCTGGGCCGCAGATCGATGCCGACCAGGTTGAGTTCCACACCGACGCGGTCAGAGTGCAATGTTTGCCATCGATGCCACATGCGATTGACTGCCAAGAGCAAATCGCCGTCACCAGCTCCGATGTCGACGAAGTCAACCTCGCGGGGACGCCCGAGCTGCTGCCATGTGTCGATCAACAAGTTCGTGATCGCAGTGGCGAATGGACCGCCCACCATTGACGAGGTGCGGAAGTGGTCGCGGATCATGGTTTCCGGACGCGTGTAGAAGCCGTCGGTTCCGAATTGTTGTTCTGCCCAGGCAGCCTGGTTCACGATCGACCTACCAGCCTCGACCACCGGCCGTGGGCGCCAGTCGAACCGGAACTCAGGGTGGGCATGGCATCAAAGGTAGTGGACAGTCGCGGGAGGAGGGTCTTGTCCCGTCCACGTCGGACGGGGCGAACGGCCGTTACAGTAAAGGGGTGCACGAGCAGCCACCCGGGCCGACCCGCCCGCAGTTGACGGTCTCGGTGATAGGGACTGGTCGAGCCGGCAGCGTCATCGGGGCGGCCCTGCGCCATGCTGGCCACGCAGTGGTGGCCGCAACCGGCACGAGTGAGCACAGCGTCGAGCGGGCCGCCGCCTTGCTGCCAGGCGTGCCACTGACGAGTGTCGAACAGGCATGCCGAGCCGCAGATCTGATCGTCATATCAGTTCCCGACGATCAGCTACCGGGCCTGGTGGCGGCGATCTCGGACGCAGGATGGGTGGACGGCAGCCACATGATCATGCACACGTCCGGCCGCTATGGGATCTCGGTCTTGGGTCCTGCCACTGATCGCGGAGCACTCCCCCTGGCGATTCACCCGGCGATGACGCTCACGGGAGTTCCCGAGGATCTCGGCCGACTGGAGGGATCCCGCTTTGGAGTGACCACGATCGACTCGCTGCGGGCCGTGGCAGAGGCGCTGGTCTACGATATGGGGGGCGAGCCGCTGTGGATACCCGAAAAGTCGCGGCCCGAGTATCACGCTGCGTTGGCTTTCGCCGCCAACTACGCCAGCACGCTAGTGGCGACTGCCGTTGATCTTCTGCGGGCTCGGGGAATCGAGAACCCGGGGCCCCTATTGGGGCCGCTCGTGCACGCGTCAGTAGACAATGCCCTCGACCGCGGGGACGCAGCCCTCACCGGTCCCGTTGTGAGGGGAGACGCCCGCACGATACAAGCACACTCACAGTCCCTAGCTGAGCTTTCTCCAGTGGCTCAGAGCGCCTACCTATCGATGGCCCGACTGACCGCTGATCGTGCGCTCGCGGCGGGCCTACTGTCCCCATCATCGGCTGAACAACTCCTTTCAGTGTTGGCCCGTGACCAGGGAGAAGAAGGGACCGCGACATGAGTTCAGAAGCCACTCCTTCCCATCGGACCCCACCATCGTCGCCCCAGCTCGTGAAGTCAGTCGCCCAGATGCGTTCAATAGTGGGTGCTCCTGGATCGAGTGTTGGCCCTCCCCATGCCGTCGTCATGACCATGGGGGCGTTGCACGACGGACATGCGAGCCTGCTGAAACTCGCCCGCGAGCTTGCCGGACCTGACGGGCGGGTATCGGCCAGCATTTTCGTCAACCCCCTGCAGTTCGGCCCCGCCGAAGACCTCGACAGCTACCCGCGCACACTTGAGGCCGACCTGGCAGTGTGCGCGAACAACCAGGTGGATGTGGTTTTCGCCCCGCCTGTGGTTGAAATGTACCCAGCTGGCTCCCCAGCAACCACCGTGTCAGCAGGCACCTTGGGGACGCAGTGGGAGGGTGCGAGTCGGCCGGGTCATTTCGACGGAGTGCTCACGGTTGTGTGCAAGCTGCTCCACATCATGCAGCCCCGGTGGGCCATCTTCGGCGAGAAGGACTATCAACAGCTGACAGTGATCAAACGCATGGTGCAAGACTTGTCGATGGAGGTCGAAGTCGTGCCGGGCGCGACGATCCGTGAGACCGACGGACTGGCGATGTCGAGCCGCAATCACTATTTGAGCCCATCGGAGCGACAGGCAGCCTCGGTGATACCGCGAACGCTAACGCTCGTTGAGCAAGCGCTGGCTCGCGGCGCGACAGTCGATGAAGCCCTCACCCAAGGTCGAGAACTCATGGCAACAGAGCCCTCGGTCGAGCTTGACTATCTGGTCGTACGCGCCTGCGACTTGGGGCCCTACGAACAGGGTCAGGGGCGGGCGCTGGTTGCTGCCCGGGTCGGGACGACTCGACTGATTGACAACTGCGCAATCTCAACTGTGCCGTCACCTGCGGTACAGCAGGAATCGCTATGAACGGACGAGGTCAGTCGGTGCCAGGGGGGTTGTCGCTGGATGCCGCAGCGCTCGTTCCGGCAGCGTCATCGCTGACACCGCAACCACGACTGCTCAAAGCCCCTTCGCCCGGTTGGACCGCCAGTTTTGATGTGGTCGTCATCGGTTCCGGCATCGGTGGGCTGGCCACCGCCATCCACGCCCGGCGGGCCGGATATCAGGTGCTTGTTGTCACCAAGGCACATCTCAACGAAGGCTCGACCAGGTGGGCCCAAGGTGGGATCGCGGCGGCCCTAGCCGACGATGACACGCCAGCCGAGCATCTCCAAGACACGCTTGACGCGGGCGCCGGGCTCAGTGACCCGTCAGCAGCGAGAGTATTGGTTTACGAAGGCCCGGAAGCGGTTCGCCGGCTTGTCCGCTGGGGTACTGAGTTTGATCGAGACCGTGCCGGCGGAATGAAACTGACCCGAGAAGGGGGTCACCACCGGAATCGAATCGCCCATGCTGGTGGTGACGCGACGGGGGTCGAGATTTCTCGGGCCTTGGTCAGGGCCGTCACGGAGGACCCCCGTATCGAAGTGATCGAACATGCCCTCGCCCTCGATCTGCTCCAAGACGATCAGGGTGCGATCCAGGGCGTGACCCTGCATGTGATGGGAACTGGTCAGCGCGACGGAGTGGGAGCCGTCCTGGCGCCAGCCGTTGTTGTTGCCACCGGCGGTGTGGGCCAAGTGTTCGCGGCCAGCACTAATCCGCCCGTCGCGACCGGCGACGGCATCGCCATGGCGTTCAGAGCCGGCGCCACCCTAGCCGATCTTGAATTTACCCAGTTCCATCCGACGGCGATGTTCGTCGCAGGATCGACCGCCGGGCAGCAGCCGCTGGTGTCGGAGGCGCTTCGGGGCGAAGGCGCCCGCTTGCGCTGCCTAGACGGCGCGTTCCTCATGGACGGGGTCGACCCGCTCGGGGACTTGGCAGCCCGTGACGTCGTAGCCAAGCGAATGACCCGCTATCTGCGAGAAAGCGGGAACGACTACGTTCTGCTCGATGCCCGGCACCTTGATGCCCAACAGTGGCAGGAACGATTCCCGACTATCTGGAAACAGTGCCGACAGCACGGGATATCCCCAGACCGCGAACAAATTCCCGTCGTCCCCGCCCAGCACTATCTGTCGGGAGGAATCGCCACGGACCTCCACGGCAGAACCAGTGTGGAAGGGTTGTTCGCGGTAGGAGAATGTGCCTGTACGGGCGTTCACGGGGCCAACCGACTCGCCAGCAACAGCCTGCTGGAAGGTTTGGTCTTCGCCCACCGCATTGGGGCTGTCTTGGCTGCAGAACTACCGCCGAGGCGTCCAGTTCGGCTACCGGTCGGCCCCAGCTTCCTCGTCCCGGCCGACCGTCGGGCCGATGTGCAAGCGGTGATGACTCACAGCGTTTCCGTCCTGCGTAGCCAGGCTGGAATCGAGTCGGCGCTGCGCCAACTCGGTGCGTTGTACTCTGCACCCCCGGTAGCGGCAGCCTCACCGGCCTGGGAGACGTCCAACGTGCTCACAGTGGCTTCGATGATGGCGCTGGCGGCCGCAATCCGAACCGAAACTCGGGGCTCCCACTGGCGTGAAGACTATCCCGAGCGAGACGATGAGAACTGGCGGCACCGCATCCTCCTCGCTCGCGCGGCTGACGGATCGGTGGTTACCGATTCGCGACGAGTCACTGGAGAGTAGGCGAGCGTCATGTCTGTGAGCGATGAGTTGTTCCGGGAAGCTGGACTCGATTCGGCCGCGATCCGGGAGTTGGTCGCTGCGACAATCGACGAAGACCTCAACGGTGGATCTGACGCGACCAGTGAGGCGACCGTTCCCAGGGACCACCGCAGTCGCCTCACAATCGCGAGCCGGCAACCGGGCGTGGTGGCAGGCCTGCCAGTGGCGATGATGGCGTTCGAGGTGGTTGCCGAACGCATCCACGTCCCACTGGAGATCGACAACTATGTGCGGGATGGATCGCGGCTGGCTGCCGGAGTTGACGTACTCACGGTGTCCGGACACACTCGGTCGCTGTTGACAGCCGAACGTACAGCTCTGAACTTCCTCGGACACCTGTCCGGAGTCGCCACCCTGACTGACCAATGGGTCAGGGCACTCGGACGGGCGAGCACTACGCGGGTTCGAGACACCCGGAAGACGACACCGCTGCTGCGGTCACTCGAGAAATATGCAGTGCGATGCGGTGGCGGCTTCAACCATCGCGCGGGTCTCAACGATGCGATCCTCATCAAGGACAATCACATCGCGGCCTGCGGATCGCTGCGGCTGGCGCTAGAAGCCGCCCGCGCCTACCACGAGAAGTTGCCGATCGAAGTGGAAGTCGACACGTGGGAGCAACTTGAAGAGGCAGTCGAGGCGGGAGCCGATTTCGTGCTGCTCGACAACTTCACGATCGAACAAATTGAGCGTGCGGTGGTGTTCGTACCGGATTCGGTTCGGCTCGAAGCCTCAGGCGGATTGACTCTCGAGTCGGCCGCAGCGGTGGGCGCCACGAATGTGGATTTCGTTGCGGTCGGGGCGCTGACTCACTCGGCGCCGATCCTCGACTTCGGGGCCGACTACCGCGCAACCGAGAAGTGAGCTACTCGGCGTCTCGACGCTCGGGTTTGCGGGGTGAGTCACCCGTCGCGTGTCATTGCCGGTGCAGGACTTAGGCTCTTCCTGTGTTGCTGACGATTGATGTGGGAAACACGAACACCGACCTGGGGCTGTTCGATGGCGACGAGTTGGCGCTGTCCTACCGAGTGCAAACGAACCGCCAGGCGACTGCCGACGAGCTAGCCCTCGTGTTCCGCGGGCTGTTGGCTGATGCACCCGCCGTTACTGGTGTGTGTGTCTGCTCAACGGTGCCGTCGGTTTTGCGCGAACTGCGCATGATGCTGGACAGGTACTTCGAAGCCGTCCCCGCCGTCGTCATCGAACCGGGAATTAAGACCGGCGTCGGCGTCATGACAGACAATCCCAAAGAAGTCGGGACCGACCGGATCATGAATACTCTCGCCGCGCACCACTTGTTCGGCGGCCCTGCCATCGTGGTCGACTTCGGGACTTCCACCAACTTCGACGTCGTGTCGGAGAAGGGCGAGTTCCTCGGGGGGGCACTCGCTGCCGGGATCGAAGTGTCGGTTGACGCGCTGGCCCAGCGTGCTGCCCAGTTGCGACGAGTCGAGTTGGTGCAACCACGGTCGGTGATCGGCAAGAACACGGTCGAGGCATTGCAGTCGGGAACGGTCTACGGTTTCGCCGGCCAAGTCGACGGACTCGTCCGTCGCATCCAGGCTGAACTTGACGCACCCACCACGGCCGTCATCGCCACCGGAGGTCTCAGCAGGATTGTGCGCGATGCGTCCGAGACGATCACCCACTTTGAGCCAGCCCTGACGTTGATTGGCCTGCGCTTGGCTTACGGAAAGAACGCACCCCATGAGTCCTGAGGCTGCTGTTCAGCGACAGGACCCCATCGTGATCCGGCCCGCAGTCACCCGCGACGTTCCGGCGATTCGTCGCCTTGTTGACATCTACGCCCCCGACCGCATTTTGCTGTCGAAAGCCACTGTAGATCTGTACGAAGACCTGCCGGAGTTTGTGGTGGCAGATGACCGTGGCACGGTCGTCGGCTGTGGGGCGGTCCACGTGATGTGGGAGGACCTAGCCGAGGTTCGAACCTTGGCCGTTGACCCGATCGTCTCCGGGCGCGGGGTCGGGCAGTCGCTCCTCCTGGCGCTGATCGATCGCGCTCGAACGTACGGGGTTGCGCGACTGTTCGTCCTCACATTCGAGGTCGACTTCTTCGCCCGCCACGGGTTCGAAGTCATTGAGGGGGCGCCGGTTACTCCGGCGGTGTGGCAGCAGTTGCTCCAAAGCCACGACGAAGGTGTTGCAGAGTTCCTCGACCTTGAGCGCGTCAAGCCGAACACTCTAGGCAATACCCGCATGCTGCTGACGCTCTAACAGACACACCTGCATCGCCGCGCCGCATCGCTGGCGGCCCCGTTGCCCTACCACGGGAACCGGTCGACGTTTAGCTATCCCCGAGAGCTTCGTTGACGACCTCACGGGCCGCAGATTGAATCTCCGCCAAGTGGGCATCTCCCCGGAACGACTCGGCATAAATCTTGTAGACGTCTTCGGTGCCGGACGGTCGAGCCGCGAACCACCCTTCGTCCGTTGTCACCTTCAACCCGCCGATTGGTGCCCCGTTGCCGGGTGCCTCCGTCAATATCGCCGTGATGGGATCGCCAGCGAGCTCGGTCGCCGTGACTTGTTCGGGCGACAACTTGGCCAAGCGGGCTTTCTGCTCGCGGGTCGCCGGAGCGTCGATGCGGGCATAGCTCGGCGCACCGAACTGTTCGGTCAAGCGCGCATAGTGGGCACTCGGTGATTCTCCCGTGGTGGCGCGGATCTCGGAAGCGAGCAAACACAGGATGATGCCGTCCTTGTCAGTCGTCCACACCGTGCCGTCGTGGCGCAAGAAACTCGCCCCAGCTGACTCTTCGCCTCCGAAGCCGACACTGCCATCGATCAGTCCCGGCACGAACCACTTAAAGCCCACCGGCACCTCGATGAGACGGCGGTCGATGCTGGCCGCCACTCGGTCGATCATCGACGAACTCACCAAAGTCTTGCCGATGGCCGCGTCTGCCGACCACCCTGGGCGATGAGAAAACAAGTACTCGATGGCGACCGACAAGAAGTGGTTGGGATTCATCAATCCTGCGTCAGGAGTGACGATCCCGTGGCGGTCCGAGTCTGCATCGTTGCCGGTCGCAATGTCGTAGTCCGAACGACGCTCGATGAGTGACGCCATGGAGTGTGGGCTCGAACAGTCCATCCGGATCTTTCCATCCCAGTCCAAGGTCATGAAGCTGAACTGGCGGTCGACGTGGGGGTTGACGACCGTGAGGTCGAGATTCCATCGCTCAGCGATGCGGCCCCAGTAGTGCACACTGGCGCCCCCCAAGGGGTCAGCTCCAATCCGGACCCCCGCCTCGCGGATCGCGTCGAGATTGACGATCGTGTCTAGGTCGTCGACGTAGGTGCTCAGAAAATCGTAATTGTGGGTGGTGTCAGCCGATCGAGCTCGCGTGAAATCCACGCGAGGAATGGAACCCACCCCGGAGCGGAGCAGGTCGTTGGCCCGATTCTGGACGACGCTGGTGATGTCGGTGCCGGCCGGGCCACCGCTGGGAGGGTTGTACTTGAACCCGCCGTCAGTTGGTGGGTTGTGTGATGGGGTGATGACGATTCCGTCGGCCTGAGACGAGTGGGAGCGGTTGTGTCTCAGGATGGCGTGACTTATCGCGGGGGTTGGAACGAACAGATCGTCGGGTTCCACTCTCACCTCGACGCCGTGGGCTGCGAGCACTTCTAGGGCCGTGACGTAGGCCGGTTCGCTGAGAGCGTGGGTGTCCATGCCGAGGTACAGCGGGCCATCGATCCCCTGGCTCCGGCGGTACTCGACGATGGCCAGAGTCGTGGCGGCGATGTGGTCGTCATTGAAGGCACGTTTCAGGGAGCTGCCGCGGTGGCCGGACGTGCCGAACGTCACCTGTTGCTCGGGCACGTCAGGGTTGGGACGCAGCGTGTAATACGCCGTGATCAGACGGGCAATGTCGGTGAGGTCTTCGGGAAGAGCGGCTGTTCCGGCCCGCGGGTGATTCGACATAGACCCATCTTGGCGACCCGCAGGTCGTGATGCAGGATCCAGTAGCGCACCCGGACGATAAGAGTCACGACCTGAATTCGGAGTACGTTACTTCGGCTGCTCGTTGGGCATCGGGCAGTTCGGCAACGTCGGCGACAAAGCGGGCCAGCTCCTCTGGCGCGTAGTCATCCGATGAGCCTATCTGCCCATCGATGAGGGCCGAACCCACGTAAACGCCATCGTGGCGGTAGTCGGCAAAAGCGTTGGCTACGAAGTTGTTGAGGGCGGCCTTAGCTGCCCCCAACGAACATCCTGCCGGCCACGGCGAATGGGCTAGGGGGGTCATGGGAACGATAAAAGATCCGCGCCCGCGCTCAATCATCCCCTTCCCTACATGCCTCAAAGCTGCGACGGCCGAAAAACACACGATCTCCATCGTGGAAGTGAAGTCGTCCATGGTGATCCGCGTGGGTGGGGCAAGGACCATGCGGGAGGTGTTGGCGACGACGACAGTCGCTGGACCGAGTGTTTCCTCGCAGCTGTCGATCGCAGCTGTCACCCGGTTCAGATCCCGCACATCGGCATGGACAGTGTGGTGTCCCACCCCGGCCGCCCGCAGGACAGCTGCTTGATCGCTGAGCACATCGACGGAGTGGGCGACGAGTCCGATGTGGTAGCCGCGTTGACCGAGTTCGCTAGCCAGGCTCAGCCCCAAGCCCGGCCCCGTCCCGATGATCACTGCTGTACCCGGGTCTGGTGACGCGTCTATCCCAGCCATGGGCACACCCTAGCGAATTCAAGAGAACAACAGATCGGTTGGCGGAACTGCCAGAAGTCGTTTTCCTGGGCCTCGTGTTCACCCGTGGCGAACGACACCGCTGGCGGGGACAATTCCGGAACATTTTGGTCGGGTGGAGTGCTTGGGTAGGAGTCAGTTGCCCGCCCGGGCACCTACGGTCTGGCAACAGCCGCGCTCGCTCTGAGCGCTGACAGTGCGCGGCGGTAGGGTGGTCTAGGCTGCACGGACTGATGCGAGAGGCCGTGGTCGAAGACGATCAGGCCGAGTGAGGAGTAGGCATGTTCGAGAGATTCACTGACCGAGCGCGACGCGTTGTGGTCTTGGCGCAAGAAGAAGCTCGCATGCTCAACCACAACTACATCGGTACCGAGCACATCCTGCTCGGACTCATCCACGAAGGCGAGGGCGTCGCCGCCAAGTCGCTGGAGAGCCTCAACATCTCCTTGGAGGCGGTGCGTTCCCAGGTGGAGGAGATCATCGGGCAAGGGCAGCAGGCGCCGAGTGGCCACATTCCCTTCACTCCTCGAGCCAAGAAGGTACTTGAGTTTTCTCTTCGCGAAGCCCTGCAGCTTGGTCATAATTACATTGGCACTGAGCATATTTTGCTCGGCCTCATCCGTGAAGGGGAAGGTGTCGCAGCCCAGGTCCTGGTCAAGTTGGGTGCTGACCTCGGGCGGGTACGTCAGCAAGTCATCCAGCTCCTGAGCGGCTACCAAGGCAAGGAACCAGCTACTTCCGGGGGCCCTCAAGAAGGCCAACAATCTTCGTCGCTAGTCCTCGACCAGTTCGGCCGAAACCTCACCCAAGCAGCTCGTGACGCGAAACTCGACCCGGTAATCGGCCGAGAGAAAGAGATCGAGCGAGTCATGCAGGTGCTGAGTCGTCGCACCAAGAACAACCCGGTGCTCATCGGGGAGCCCGGTGTGGGCAAGACTGCCGTGGTCGAGGGCCTAGCCCAAATGATCGTGCGCGGCGAAGTGCCCGAAACCCTCAAAGACAAGCAGCTCTACACCCTGGACCTTGGCGCCCTCGTGGCAGGCTCACGCTACCGGGGCGACTTCGAGGAGCGGCTCAAGAAGGTCCTCAAGGAGATCCGTACCCGCGGTGACGTAATCGTATTCATCGACGAGATGCACACCCTGGTGGGTGCCGGTGCGGCTGAGGGAGCGATCGACGCCGCGAGCATCCTGAAGCCGATGCTTGCCCGCGGAGAGCTACAGACCATTGGTGCCACGACCCTCGACGAGTACCGCAAGTACGTGGAGAAGGATGCCGCTCTGGAGCGACGGTTCCAACCGATCCAGGTCAATGAACCGAGCCTGGCCCACACCATTGAGATCCTGAAGGGCCTGCGGGACCGTTACGAGAACCACCACAAGGTCACCATCACCGACGCGGCACTGGTGAGCGCGGCCACTCTGGCAGACCGGTACATCAACGACCGGTTCCTGCCCGACAAGGCGATTGACCTCATCGACGAGGCGGGAGCCCGACTGCGGATTCGCCGCATGACCGCGCCGCCGGACTTGCGCGAGTTTGACGAGCGGATCGCTGGCGTGCGCCGCGAGAAGGAATCCGCTATCGATTCGCAAGACTTTGAAAAGGCTGCGAACTTGCGCGATCAAGAGAAGACCCTGATGGCTGAGCGCAACGAACGCGAGCAGGAGTGGAAGGCCGGCGACATGGACGTCGTGGCTGAAGTCGACGAGGAGATCATCGCCGAGGTGCTCGCCACAGCGACCGGCATCCCGGTCTTCAAGCTCACGGAGGAAGAGAGCCAGCGGCTTCTGCGCATGGAAAGTGAGCTCCACAAGCGCGTCATCGGCCAAAACGACGCCATCCGGGCGCTCTCGCGCGCCATTCGCCGCACGCGTGCGGGCCTCAAAGATCCCAAGCGGCCCAGCGGCTCATTCATTTTTGCTGGCCCGTCCGGCGTTGGGAAGACCGAACTGAGCAAGGCCCTGGCCGAGTTCCTGTTCGGTGAGGAGGACGCTCTCATCAGTTTGGACATGAGCGAATTCAGTGAGAAGCACACGGTTTCGCGGCTGTTCGGATCGCCCCCAGGCTACGTAGGATACGAAGAAGGCGGGCAGCTCACCGAGAAGGTTCGTCGCCGCCCGTTCTCGGTGGTTCTGTTTGACGAGGTCGAGAAAGCCCACCCGGATATCTTCAACTCGCTGCTGCAAATCTTGGAAGACGGTCGCCTGACCGACTCTCAGGGCCGGGTCGTCGATTTCAAGAACACTGTCATCATCATGACGACCAATCTCGGCACCCGCGACATCTCCAGGTCAGTCGGCCTCGGGTTCGGCAACGAGTCCGACACCGATTCGAACTACGAGCGGATGAAAGCCAAAGTCAACGAGGAGCTTAAGAACCATTTCCGTCCGGAGTTCCTCAACCGCATCGACGACATCATCGTGTTCCACCAGTTGACCGAAGCCGAGATCGTCGAGATCGTCGACTTGATGCTGCAAAAGGTCGACGAGCGGCTGCGCGACAAGGACATGGCCCTTGAACTCACTTCAGCGGCCAAAGAAGCTCTAGCTGCCCGAGGCTACGATCCGCTGCTCGGTGCTCGGCCACTGCGGCGCACCATCCAGCGCGACATTGAGGACCCCCTCTCCGAGAAGATCCTTTTCGGAGAAGTTACGTCCGGTCAGATTGTCCTCGTCGACGTAGAAGGCCCCAGTCCGGCCGAGGCCAGTTTTGTCTTCCAGGGTTCGGCGCGGCCACTCCTGCCAGATTCGGTGCCCGTCGAGCCCGAAACCACCGAAGCGGACGGAAGCTGACTACTGCTCGTCGCGGACGTCCCTGCCGCCTGGCCCAGGGTGTGCTGAGTTCAGGCTCGGCAAACCCCACCGCCCCGGTCCGGCCGGTTCGGCGAGACCGTCTTGGACGAGGCTGCCTAGGCAAGCCTCGAGTTGGGTGCGGTCTTCCCACAACTCGCGTAGGTCGTCGAGGGTCACCGGTGATGACTGTCGCCGCAATGCGGCCATGATGAGGCCGCGAACCTGGCGATTGCTGCCAGCGAACGTGGCTTGGCGGGGCAACGGCTGCGACGGTGGGTAGCCAGCGGCTCGCCACCTGCAACTGGCACGGACCGGACATTCGGCGCACAAGGGAGACCGGCTCGTGCACACGAGCGATCCGAGTTCCATGACGGCGATCGACCACTCGGCCGCCATGGTGGCTTCGGCGGGCAGTTCCTCCATCGCCCACGTTCGTTCCGACTGCCGGGGACTGGCCGATTCGGGGAACTGCTGGCCCATCCGATGCCGGTGAAGGACCCGCCGCACATTGGTGTCCAGAACGAGGGCGCGTTGCCCGAAGGCGAAAGCCAGGACGGCGCTGGCGGTGTAGTCGCCGACTCCCGGTAGCTGGCGGAGAAGTCGATAGTCGGCCGGAACCGTGTCCTCATAGTCCTCGGCCAGGACAGTGGCAGTCGCATGCAGGCGCAGTGCCCGCCGCGGATAACCCAACGTTCCCCATTCCCGCAGGACTTCAGCAGTCGGTTCGCTTGCCAGAAAGGACGGTTGAGGCCACCGTTGCCACCACTGCGACCACACGGGCAAGATCCGGCTCACCGGTGTCTGCTGCAGCAAGAACTCCGACAGCAGAACCATCCAGGCCGAACGTTCCGGAACCCTCCAGGGCAGATCGCGTTGATGGGCCCGGTACCACCCGATGACAGCAGTGGCACGATCGCTACTGGCTTCTTGAGTCATGGTGGGTTGCATCGTGACATGGCGAGCCGTTGCGGCGATTACCCGGGCCGAGTTGTTAACGTGGGGGGCGTGAGCAGCGTCCTCGAACCCGTTGGCCCCGAGCCCCCTTCCGTCTATTGGCGTCGGCGTCTGGTGGTGATCCTGGCGGCAGTGGTTGTCCTCGCGTTCATCATCTTCTTGCTGTCCAACTTGTTCGGGGGATCGTCGGACGATCAGGTAGTGGCGACTCCGGTCGAATCTCCCACGGCTACGGTTGATCCGGGAGCTGTGCGGGAATGTACCGACGCCGACCTGGAAGTGACAGCGTCGCTCAGAGACGACGCCACCAGCTTCCCGCAGGGCGATCCGATTGAGTTCGACATCAACATCAAGAACATCTCTTCGGAACCGTGCACTCGCAACGTCGGGACGGACAACAACTCCTTCGAGGTAACTAGCGGTAGCGTCCGTGTGTGGAACAGCGATGACTGCGCGGCGGAAACGACCGCCGCCGTTGAAACTCTGCCCGCCGTGGCAGCCACGGGGGAGTTTTATCGGGCGTTCGTTGTGTGGGATCAGGTCATTAGTCAGGAAGGGTGTCCCGCGGGTCAACCCTCGGCTCAACCCGGCACGTACGAAGTGATCGCCACTAACGGAGACGTCTCGTCTGCCCCGCTCACTTTCGTGATCTCGTAGGCCTATGTGGGCCAACATGGGTCCACGTAGGCCTGATGAGTTGGGGGCGAGGTTCAGGGGTCGGCGGACCTAACCGTTGCCGACGGCTAGGCGAACGCGGTCTTCAATGCGTCGGAGATCGTGTGGGCCTCGACAACCGGAATCGGAACGTTTGTGTCCAGGGAGTTCGCGGGAATGATGGCCCGGGTGCATCCGAGCCGAGCCGCTTCGTGGATGCGTCGGGCGATGTTTGGCACTCGGCGAAGCTCACCGGCTAGCCCCACCTCGCCGATGAAAACGCTTCCAGGAACGACGCAATCGCGGGTTGCCGCACTGGCCAGCGCCGCCGCGATCGCAACATCGACGGCCGGTTCCGTCAAGCGCATCCCGCCGACCGTTGCCGTGTAGACGTCCATGGCGCGCAAACCCAGGGGAGTATGCCTTTCGAGGACGGCGAGCAGCATCGCGATGCGGCCAGACTCGAGCCCCGTACACACGCGGCGTGGCTGATTCTGCGACGTCGGGTCGACTAGGGCCTGGACCTCCGCCAACAGGGGCCGCGTGCCTTCGAGTGTCACGGTCAGCGCGGTGCCGGGGACGGAGTTGTCTCGATGCGAAACGAACAGCTCGCTCGGGTCGGTGAGTTCTCGAAGACCCCGGTCGGAAAGTTCGAAACACCCCACTTCGTCCGCCGGGCCGAAACGATTCTTCTGGGCACGGATCAGGCGCAGCCTAGCGTGCCGGTCGCCCTCGATCTGCACGACAACGTCGACGAGGTGTTCGAGCGTGCGAGGACCCGCCACCGACCCGTCCTTGGTTACATGGCCGACCAGGATGGTTGCGATCCCTCGCTGCTTGGCAATCCGCGTCAGGGCGGTGGCCACCTCACGTACGTGGCCGACACCACCGGCGGAACCTTCGTGCCCTGGCGGTGACACGGTCTGAACGCTGTCGACGATGAGCACCCGCGGGTTGACCGCTTCGATGTGGCCTACGACTGCGTTGAGATCGGTTTCACTGGCGACGAGCAGATCCGGATGAACGGCCCCAACGCGGCGCGCCCTTCCCGAGACCTGGGCGCTCGATTCTTCACCCGAGATGTAGAGCACCGGCGAGTGGGTGGCACAGCGAGCGGCCACCTCGATCAGCAAGGTGGACTTGCCCACGCCGGGCTCCCCGCTGAGCAAGATGACTGAACCTTCAACGATGCCCCCTCCGAGCACGCGGTCGAACTCGGAGAATCCGCTCGATATCGCAGCGTGGACCGATGTGGTGATCTCTGTCACCGCAACGGCAGGCGCAGACACCGGGCCGGGCTCTACCGCTCGCACACTGGCAGCGGCGACCTCGGCGACCGTTCCCCAGGCTTGGCATTCTCCACACCGGCCCACCCACTTGACGGAGTCCCAACCGCACTCCTCGCAGACGAACTTCGGCCCGCTCTTAGATGTTGTTTTGGCCATGGTCGCTGACTCTAGTTGCCACCGCTGACATTTCCGACGGTCTCGCTCATGGTGGGCACAGCTGTCAGGCTGGATCGGCCGGATGCGGTGTGGCTGACCGGCCGCTAGCTTCCCATCGCTGGCAGTGCTGTTCGAGGACACGGTAGGCAGGCTCACCCATCAGAGCAATGAGGGTATCGGCTTCGGTTTGGTAGACGGCCCGGGAAGCCGTGTGGGCGAGGGGGCTTCCGGTGCAATACCAATCCAAGTCGTGGCCGCCGCTTCCCCACCCGCGCCGGTCGAACTCACCAATGACGATCACGTCGATTTCCGTGCCGTCGCCCCTGTCACGGGTCTCATACGTGCGCCGAATCGGAAGCTGCCAGCACACGTCGGGCTTGAGTTCGTGGTAGGCCACGCCGAACTCTCGGGCGGCATGATGAAAGGCACACCCAGACCCGCCGGAGAAATCCGGGTCGTTGAGGAATATGCAGCCGCCGTCGACCACCCGGGTCTTCTTGCTTCCCTCCTCGTCAGCCTCTGTCACGTGCTTGCGGTTCGGGCCGGCCGCGTCTGAACGCTGCCACAAGTGGTCGGGCAGACGCAGGGCCGCCGCTTCCACCCGCTTGCGGTCGGCCTTGTCAGAGTAGTGGGCTCCCAGAGTGCAGCAGCCGTCGTCGGGTCGATCAGCGTAGACGCCGTGGCACCCGTTGCCGAAAATGCATTGCCAACGGGAAGTGAGCCAGGTGAGATCGGCCCGAAACCAGCGGTCGGCGGTGGCTGGATCCGCGAATTCAACAAACATTCGCGGAAAATCCAACTCAACTTCGGTCACGAGTACACCCTACGGCCGTTAGCTGCCGATCATGCGAATAGGTGTGCTCGATATTGGGAGTACGACAGTCCATCTGTTGGTGGTTGATGCGCGACCCGGTGGTGCTCCCCGACCGCTTGTCTCGGTCAAGCATGAACTGCTTCTCGCGGCATCAATCGATGCCGATGGATTCATTCCCGACTCTGCTGTTGACCAACTTGTGGCGTGCCTCGATGAGTGTCGGCGGGAAGCGTTCCACCACGGGGTAGCTGACATCGTGGCCTTCGCGACTTCGGCCGTTCGGGATGCCCGCAACGGCCTAGCCGTTGCCGAATGTGCCCAGGCAGCCCTCGGGCACACAGTGTGTTTTCTCTCAGGAGAGCAGGAAGCTGCGTTGACGTACTACGCTGCTCGTCGGTGGTGGGGGCTCGGAGCGGGTCGAATCCGCCTCGTCGACATTGGGGGCGGTTCGGTTGAGTTTGCAGTAGGTGACGGGGAACTCGCCGACGCGGTCGCTTCAGTGCCGCTAGGGGCGGGTCGGATCACGCGGGAGGAATTTTCGGTCGTACCGCCGGATCCGGACTCATGGTCCCGGGCCAGTCACCGTGCCCGCCGGGACATCGCCGCCCATGCCGAAGCCCTTAGCGGCGAACCAGTCCAGGTCAACGTCGCTACCAGCAAGACGTTCCGGATCCTGGCCCGGCTGGAAAGGGACTGGCTGCACCAATCCGGCCACAGCCCCGAAGGCAGGTCCGACAGGCCAAACAGGTCAGACGGGCTCAGAGTGACTCGAACAGGGGTCGGAGAGGTGGTGAGTCGGCTCAGAGTCATGGACGTCGACGCGGTCAGTCAGCTGCCCGGGGTATCTGCTCGCCGGGCACGCCAGATATTGGGCGGGGCAACTGTCGCAGAGGCTGCGATGGACGTCTTGGCCGTGCCGGAACTCGACGTCTGCCCGTGGGCGCTGCGGGAGGGAGTCATCCTCAGCTATTTCGACACCCTTCGAGTACAAATTCCCTCGGGAGACGGCCGCCTGCCGTGGCCGGTCACCGTGACGCCATCTGGTTCGGTGGCTTCAGCAGAGCCGCTCGTCGGGGGCTGGGTTCTACCTACCCGGTAGGGTGTCCCCCAACTCAGGCAAGCACGACCGCGCCGAACAGTCTTGACCGGTTCGCGGGCGCGGCTGCGTGAGCGACCGACGCCACGGCACAGACGGAGGTACGGCCACGTGAACGCGCAAGCGCAAGCGCTGACCGAAGCCGACCCGGCGGTGGGCCTGTCAGCAGCAGAAGTCGATCGCCGAACTACGGCAGGCTATTCGAACGCCGCACCTAACCCCACCAGTCGATCTCTCGGATCGATTATTAAGGCCAACACGTTGACGTCGTTCAACCTCGTCATTGGTTCCATGTGGGTCCTCATGTTCGTCGCCCGCGCCCCGATCCAGGACTCACTGTTCGGTTTCGTGATCGTCTTGAATTCTTTGATCGGCATCGTGCAGGAACTGCGGGCCAAGCGAACGCTTGAACGGCTGTCGGTGATTGGTGAAGCCAAGCCGGTCGTGCGCCGCGATGGCCAGGAGAGCGAAGTGAGCCCCGATGCTGTCGTCCTCGGCGACATCGTGGTCGTGCGCGCGGGCGATCAAATCGTGGTTGATGGGGTCGTGCTTCAATCACACGGTTTGGAGGCGGATGAGTCTCTGCTCACCGGCGAGGCTGATCCGGTGCACAAGAGTCCTGGCGAAGAGGTGATGAGCGGTTCGTTTGTGGCGGCGGGTTACGGCCTGATGCGGGCCACCCGCGTAGGCATGGACGCGTATGCCACACAACTCGCAGCAGAGGCCAAGACGTACTCCACTACTCACAGCGAGCTACTCGCGTCCATCATGCGTTTTGTACGCACGGTGACCTGGGTCATCATTCCGCTCGGAACGTTGCTGTTCATCACCCAGATACAGACTGCCCCCACCTGGGAGCAAGCTTTGGCCGGGGCGGTCGCGGGAATCGTGACGATGGTGCCCGAGGGCCTGGTGTTGCTGACGAGTGTTGCCATGGCAGTCGCTGTGGTTCGGCTCGGAGCTCGGCAGACTCTGGTTCAGGAGATGCCAGCGGTCGAGGTCCTGGCGCGGGTCGACGTGGTGTGTGTCGACAAGACGGGCACACTCACCGAGCCCGGAATGGCCGTACGTGACGTGGTCGTGCTGGACAGCTACGTTTCCCGCGAACAGTGTGAAGTCGTCCTGGGTGCGATTGGTGTTGCCGAAGCGAACCCCAATCCGACTGTCCTCGCCATCGCTGGACACTTCGCTGACCCAGGGTGGGGCGTGTCCGGGTCAGTGCCTTTCTCATCGGCCCGGAAGTGGTCGGCGACCGAGTTTAGTGAACACGGATGGTGGGTGCTCGGAGCGCCAGAAGTTGTGCTGACGAAGGGGCCGACGTCTGATTCGATTCTCGAACGCGCTGCTGAACTGGCGGCCTCCGGCGCTCGGGTTGTCCTACTCGGGGCCAGTGAGCCGGGCCAAGCCCCAGATGCTGACGGCGGCCCTGGCCGCGTGCGGGCCGTGGCGCTGATAGCGATCGACCAGGTATTGCGATCAGACGCGGCCGAGACTGTCGGATACTTTCTCGACCAGGGCGTGACGGTCAAAGTCATTTCGGGCGACAACCCCAGCACAGTCGCCGCAATCGCGGAGCAGGCCGGAATTCCGACGGCCGGTAACCCAATCGACGCGCGCGGTTTGCCCGATGACATTGAGTCACTCGCAGACGTGATGGAAACGCATGGGGTGTTTGGTCGGGTGACCCCGGCCCAGAAGCGGGCGATGGTGAAGGCGCTCCAACATCGAGGCCACACGGTGGCCATGACCGGCGACGGAGTCAACGATGTGCTGGCCCTGAAAGATTCCGACTTGGGAATCGCCATGGGAACTGGTGCCGGTGCAACGCGAGCCGTGGCCCAACTGGTGCTCTTGACGAGCAGTTTCGCGGTCCTGCCGCATGTCGTCGCTGAGGGTCGCCGCGTGCTGGGCAACATCGAGCGAGTCAGCGACCTGTTCCTCACGAAGAGCTTCTATTCTGCGCTGCTGTCGTTCATGACAGTGTTCTTGACGCTCACCAACATCTTCGAAATCGAGTTCCTTTTTCTGCCCCGCCACCTCACGTTGATCACTTTCTTCACGATCGGCACACCGGCCTTCCTGTTTGCGCTGATGCCCAATTCGCAGCGCTTCCGGCCGGGGTTCTTCCCGCGGGTGCTTCGGTTTGCTGTCCCGGCCGGGTTCGTGTGCGGGGCATTCGCCTTGGGCAGTTACATCTTCGCCTTGACCCAAGGCCAACCACTCGACGCGGCCCGGACGTCGGCAGGTATCACCCTGTTCTTGATCGCCTGGTTCGTCCTCCTCCTCGTCGCCAAGCCACTGACTCTCATCCGGTTGGCGATCGTTGTCGCCATGGGAGTCGGATTCCTCCTGGTGCTGGCCATCCCGCCGCTGGCGACTTTTTTTGCGCTCGAGCTCGCTGGTCCCGAAGACCTCGTCATCGCTGTGGTCGCCGCCGTTATCGCGGTACCGGTACTTCTGATCATTCGGCGAATCATCGCCCACTGGTATCCAGACAGTCACTAACGGCGACGCTGACGTGAGGTGAAGATGCGCCCAGTGAGATCAACTCTTTCGTAGTCAATGCCTCGGCACCTTCGCCCTGCTGGCACTACTGTGGTGGATGTGCCCATCTCGACGCCCTCTCCGCTCATCGCCTTGAGCACGGTGTCGGTCTATCCCGAATCCACCGCTGCCGCCTTCGAGATCGCTTCCCGGCTCGGGTATGACGGTCTAGAAGTTATGGTCATGAACGATCCACCTAGCCAGGAAGTGTCTCAACTGCGTCGCCTGTCCGAGCGCTACGCGATCCCTATAGTGGCCATTCATTCGCCCTGCCTGTTGATCACTCAACGCGTTTGGGGCAATGACCCTTGGTACAAGCTCAATCGGTCTCGACGCCTTGCCGAAGCGGTAGGGGCCGACACGGTTGTTGTCCACCCACCGTTTCGTTGGCAGCGAGACTACGCCCGCACATTCGTGCGCGGTCTCCATCGCATGCGTGACGAGACGGAGGTGAGGTTCGCGGTCGAAAACATGTACCCGTGGCGGGCAGCTGCCCGGCAAGTAACTGCCTATTCTCCTGGCTGGGACGTTCGGGATGAAGACTACGTACACACCACGCTGGACTTGTCCCATACCGCAGTCAGCGGCACGGATGCTTTGAAGCTCGCCGATGACCTCGGCGACTCGTTGGCCCATCTTCACTTGGCCGATGGCTCGGGATCCAACAAGGATGAGCATCTCGTGCCGGGCCACGGTAATCAGCCCTGCGCCGCGCTCCTAGAACAACTGGCGGGACAAGGGTTCTCTGGTCACGTGGTGGTGGAGGTATCAACCCGCAAGGCATCCAACCGAGTGGAGCGGGAGTCGTTGCTCGCTGAGGCGTTGGCATTCGCTCGCCTACATTTGGCGGCGCCGCCCTCACTCGGCGGGTGAGCGTCACTCCACTTTCGGCACCGATTGGTGGCAAGCTGTAGGAATGGCCAACGATGATGTCAAGGATTCGGTCCTCGATGCGGCCCGGTCGGTCTTCAACGCCCGGGGATACGCCAAGACGTCGATGAAGGCTGTTGCCCAAGCCGCTGGCGTTGCTCCCGATGTGGTGTCGCGCTACTACCAGTCGAAAGACAAACTCTTCGCCGCGGCCATGAAGCTGCCCAGCGACCCGATGGGGGCATTGCCTGACCTGGTGGCACCCGGGTTGGCCGGAATGGGTGAGAGGGTGACCAGGACGACCCTGGAGACTCTGGGCGACGAAGAATCACGCGAGGCATTGTTTGCTCTCGTGCGCGCCGGGGCGGCTACCAACAAAGCCGCAGCGGGCCTGCAGGATTTCGTGGAGGTCGCGGTCATCGACCGGATTGCCCACACCATTGGGGTCCCTGATGCCCGACTCCGAGCGAATTTGATCATGAGCTATTTGATGGGCGTCGCGATCAATCGGTATGTGCTCAAAGTAGAACCGCTGGCGTCCCTGAGTGACGAGGACGTGGTCCGGATCGTTTCGCCCACAGTTCAGGACTGGCTAACGCCAACAAAGCCGCTGCCAGGATCACACCGACTAACGGGCAAGGGCGGGCGTTCTGGCTCGGACGATTCGTCACCTGATCCGTATTCGTCGCTTGGTGAATGGCCCGACCTATAGGTTGACGCCGGTCACTGCCGCACTGTCGGTGTCGGCAGCAGGTCCAACAGGAAGGATCGGCATGTTGAAGCAGGTTCTGCTTGCCGCCGCTACGCAGGAGTCGATGAAGTCGGTGGTCACTGCCAACCCGGTGAGCAACGCGATCGTGAATCGCTTCATAGCCGGGGAAGATGCCCCGAGTGCTGTGGCGATGACTGTGGCCCTGGCGGGTAGCGGCCTTCACACGACGCTAGATCACCTAGGCGAATCCGTCAGCGATGCCGACGATGCGGCCGTGACCGTCAACGCGTATAAGGACCTCTGCCGTGAGATCGACCGTGCCGACGTTGGCGACCGCACCGAACTGTCGGTCAAGTTATCCGCCCTCGGGCAGGCCCTTCCACGCGACGGTCAGCAGATGGCCACCGAGAATCTCCTGCAGATATGTGCCGCCGCGGCTACCGCCGGTGTTTCAGTAACCGTCGACATGGAAGATCACACGTCCACTGACGCAACGCTCGAGACGGTCCGTGAGGTCCGCCGCGACTTTCCTGACACTGGCGCCGTACTGCAGGCATACCTGCGCCGAACGGAAGCCGATTGCCGAGATCTCGCGACTGCCGGGTCGCGGGTCCGACTGTGTAAAGGGGCGTACGCCGAGCCCGACTCTGTGGCGTACTCGTCGTCGCGCGAGGTCGATCGTGCGTTCGTCCGCTGTCTCAGGGTCCTGATGCAGGGTCCTGGCTATCCGATGGTTGCCACCCATGACCCGCGTCTGATCGAGATCACCGATTCGTTGATCCACCGCCATGAGCGGCGGCCAGATAGTTACGAATTTCAAATGCTTCTCGGCGTGCGCCCGGCCGAACAGCAGCGGCTCGCTTCTCATGGTCATCGGGTGAGGGTTTACGTGCCGTACGGCCAACAGTGGTATCCGTACATGATGCGCCGACTCGCTGAACGCCCCGCTAATCTGGCTCTAGCACTACGGGCCGTGACGTCCCGTTCCTAACTCGCCCGACCGAAGGCCGTGTGCGCTAGCCTCACGGGTTGTCCAGTGACAAGGTGACTGACATGACACACATGACTGCCGTGTTCGGTGGCGGAGTGATGGGTGAGGCCATCATCGCCGGACTTCTGCGCAACGGGACCAGCCCGGATGCGTTGAGGGTGACCGAACGGCACCCAGACAGGGCCGACTACCTCTTTGCGACGTATGGCGTGAATGTCGTGTCGAATCAGGCAGCCGCCGAGCAGGCTGACAACTGCCTGATCGTCGTCAAGCCCCAAGACGTCGCGGCCCTGCTGGCCGAGACTGCACCTCACTTGCGCGCCGGAACGCTGGTTGTGTCCCTGGTGGCCGGTGTGAGCACCGAGTTCCTGGAGCGGCGCCTCGCGGCTGGCACTCCAGTGGTGCGCGTCATGCCCAACACGCCAGCCATCGTTGACGAGGGCGTCTCGGCGATCTCCGCTGGCAGCGTTTGCACTGAGGAGCATATGACTCGGGTCGAAGGGTTGCTGTCGGCCGTTGGAGAAGTGATCCGCGTTCCGGAGTCTCAGCAGGATGCCGTCACGGCGATTTCTGGCTCCGGTCCCGCCTACATTTTTTACATTGTTGAAGCGATGATCGAGGCGGGCGTACTGCTGGGGATATCGCGAGCTCAGGCCAGTGAACTGGTGATCCAGACGCTGTACGGGTCGGCCAAGATGGTGCGCGAGACGGGAATTCATCCCACAGTGCTGCGCGAGAACGTCACCTCTCCGGCCGGGACTACCGCGGCCGCCTTGCGCGAACTCGATCAGCACAAGGTGCGGGCGGCGTTCTTGCAGGCCATGGAGGCCGCGCGCGATCGCTCTCGTGAACTTGGTTCGATGGACTAGTGGGCGTCGTGGCGACTGCAGACGGGTCATCAGAGTGCTCGGTTAGCTATGCCTGGGACGAGACGCTCAAGGCTTACGACTTCGGCCGAGGCCATCCACTTAGCCCGATTCGGACGATGTTGGCCTATCGGCTGACAGAAGCTTGCGGGGTCACCGCCCGCCCAAATCTGCGGATCGTCGACGGGTTCAAGCCGGTTTCTGATCGGCTTCTCGCACGCGTCCACACTCCGGAGTACATCGACGCGGTTCGGTCTGTGAGTGGCCCCGACGGGCAAGGGCGGCTTGAGTTTGGGCTCGGGACGGAGGATGTACCCGTGTTTGAGGGGATGCATGATGCGGCCGCCCGCGTGTGCGCAGCCAGTGTCGCCGTCGCCCGGGACGTCCTGAAAGGTCGCGTTTCACACGGCCTCAATATCTGCGGGGGACTACATCACGCGATGCCGGCTGCCGCGAGCGGGTTCTGTGTCTACAACGACATTGGCGTGGCAATCTCCGAACTGCTTGAAGCCGGGGTGGAGCGAGTTGCGTACGTCGACGTGGACGTCCACCACGGCGACGGGGTGCAGGCGGCCTTCTGG
>CBFGTA010000022.1:0-22397 GCA_965651595.1 uncultured bacterium
CACCTTCGGGTCGCTCCCCCCCCTGTCCCGGCGTGTACCCATAACAGTGACGTGCGGCGCCCCCCCCCTGGCACGCCCCACTTCACTGAGCGGGTGACGAGAATCGAACTCGCACTGTCAGCTTGGGAAGCTGATGTTCTGCCATTGAACTACACCCGCGCGGCGGCTGTCCGTTACCTGGTGCGGAGGGTGGTCCGCAACTGGTTGGTTTGTCCGCTGGGTAGATGGTAGCGGGTTTGGGCAGGGTTGGGTGTCCGCCCTGGGTTGGCGGTGTGTCCGGGTTGTGCGGGTCGTGGGTGGGCAGGGGGGCGTGGCTGTTAGGGATCGGCTGCGTGACCTAGCCCGGCCATTGCGAGGTTGTGTCCGATGGCGTAGCCGAGTGCGAGGGAGATTTTTGTGGCTTCGCTGTAGGCGGGGACGCGTGTGAAGGGGAATTCGCGGTCGAGCATCGCGAATCGGTTCTCGACGCTTTGCCGGACGCCGCGCAGTCGTGTGCCGGTGGGTGAGGAGGGCCCCCATGGGCGTGCGTACTGCACGCGTTTGTTGTAGGCGACCTGGGTTTCGTCGCGGCCTTGGTGCCACGGCATTCTGATGATGCGGTCTTTGGTGCTGCCGGGCCGGGTGGATCGTCGGCTGGCTGGGCAGGTGAGTTCGATGTTTTCGTACCAGTAGGTTTTGCCTTTGGTTGTTTTGGCGCTGGGCTGGTGGTTGAGTTTGCGGTAGGTGATTTTCCCGTTCACTTTTTCTTGCGTGTGGATGTCTCCGGCGATGCCGGTGAGCCGGTGGCCGGGGCAGTCGGTGGTGTTGTGGTGCCAAGTTCCCAGGTCACCGATGTGTTCTGCTTCGCGTGTTTTCTTGCCTGTTGATGGGTCTGTGTGGGAAGTCTTGGCGGGCGGGTAGTTCATGAGTAGTGTGCCGCGGGCGATCAGGCGCTTGTGGTGTTTGGTGGTCGCGGCCCCGTCGTGGCTGAGGGCTTGGAAGTTCGCGGTGGGCTGGGTCGATTGCAGGTATGTGCGTGCCATGTCGACGAGGTCGATGGCGTCGTGTGCTTCGCTGGCGGGGTCGGGCTTCCGAGTGATGCACATTCCTAGAAAAATTTCTGTCTGGTATCCCTGCTTTCGCGTGAGTAAGGCGGTCAGTTTCGTTCCGTTAACGATCGGTTCGGAATCTGAACTCTGCTTATGTTTGCGACTGTCAACGTCAATCTTGGGGTGCCAGATTTCGCCGGTGTCGGGGTCGATGGCGGTGTGAAAGGTTTCGTCGCTGGGTGGCTTGAGGACGGTGCCATCTGAATAGACCAGGTCTTGCCATCGCGGATCCGAGCCTTTGCGGATAGACGCCGGGTCGAAGTGCCCCCGCCGCACAGCAAGATCAATACCGCAGTGGATGAGGGAATCGTTCATGGTGGCTGCGTCGACGTATCGCTGCCGGTATCGAATGATCGTTGAACGAGACGGGAATCGACCGGCGTTGATCGCTGCAGTGAACCTCTTCCTGGCGTGCGTATCGTGGACGTTGGCGGTGACGCGTTTGACGAGTAGCGCCTTGCGGTGGGGGTCGCCGGTCAGTTCCCTGATAGATAGGCGAAGTTCCGGGTAAACGAACTGCAACACGAACAGCGCAGAGTGCAACTCGTTGGGCCACGTTCGTTGGCTGCCACCGAACTGGCCTGGATCGCGGGGAACGTCGTCGAACAGCCGAAATGTAAGTGGCTGCGCCAGGATTGCTGCGATCAGTTCGTATGTGCTGGCGACGTCGTGGTCGGCTTCACGCTGTCGCGCGCTGGGTCGCGCCTTGCAGACGGCGGTGGTGCCGTCGGACAGTTCCACGGTTGCGCGGGCAGTGCGTCCACGCGGCTTGTGTTTCTGGTTGTGCGGTGCGCGCTTACCATTCTTGGTCGTCGTAGCGTTGCGTCCGGTCATGATCTGCGCCCCGGTCCGAATGGGTGGCTGGGCGCGTCCTGGGTCTCCCATTGCAGTTGCACGGTTTGAGCAGCAAGGTCAAGGCTCGTGAAACCCATGAAGCGTGCGACCTCGGCAATGTCTTGAGTGGTTCGAAATACGCTGACACCTGCCCACGCCGGGATGCTGGAAGGGGTGAGCCTGAACCCGGGAGCCCGCTGGTGGGGAAATGATGTGCGGATCAGCTCACCGAGGGACTGGGAGATGCTCGACTGTACTGCCGCCTGGCCCCGCCGCGAACACGGGACTACGCGGCTGGTTTGCCGTTCGATGGTGTCCAGGCCAGGCAGCGCAGCGACGGTGCCTAGTTGATCGACGATGACTTCCAGAGCCCAGTCGTCGTGGATCGTGACGGTGCGCGGATTGGTTCTGCTGGTGCCCGGCAAGTGCAGCAGTCGCTGCTCGACATCGACGTCCGCCTCGGTGAGCAAACCGATCTCGCCAGTCGACGCGCCGCACATTGCTAACGCGAATACACACGGGGTGCGGGTTCCCCTGTGCATGTCCGCGACCGCCTGGAGGACATCGATCTCGTCATCAGTGGCCGGACGCCAATCTGCGGATTTCTTTCCCTGAGTCACGGATAGGTTGGCGGCTGGGATTGCGTCCGTGAGCCCGAGGTGGCGGGCTTGTTCGTAGAGGCGCCGCACAGCGGAAAGGCGCAGGCGTATGGTTCCGTCTGCTGCGTCAGCGACACCACCGCCGGGGGTCCGAACCGCGCTGTACACCCACTCCTCGACGTCGGTGACCGCGTCTTCGAGTGAGGTGTGTCCGTTGAGCGCGGCGTGCCGAATGAAATGCTCAGTCGCCTGGGCGTACTTGTCAGCAGTCTGGGAGCTCATCGAACCTTTGGCGGCTTCGTTGGCCCAGACCGAGATGACCGTCGCCCACGCCTGGGATGAGTCCGCTGCCTCCACGTCAGCCAGCCAACGCACAACCACGCGCGGGTGCGGAAACCGTGCCCACGCGAGGGTTCCGTGCCACCCGTTTGCGCGCTGGGCCATCGTTACCAACGTGGGCAGGTCGGAGGCGATCTTGAGTTCGAAGAGCGATTGGGGGGCGTGGTTCATGCCAGCACCAGCCCAACTGTGGCGGCGACGGTGTTGCCCCGCCCGACTCTTGCCCCATCCCCACCTCCGTGATACGCAATGTATTGCGCACCATATGGGGTGTCGCAAGCTAAAGCGCGCCTGCTTTCACCCGAACGCGGTAGCGTTCGATCGTGGGACTCAACGCTGAGGGCCGCGCTAATGTGCCGCGCGCACCCGGGCGCAAACAACGACGTGCGCCCATAGACTTCGTCAGTGAGGGATGCTGGCCCTACGCGCAGTTGGGCACGAATCAGGAATCGGACAAGCTCGATCTCTATACCGCCATCTACGCGCAAGCGCTTGCCGCAGCACTGACAGAGATCATCGGCAACCAGAGCCATCGAGCGTTCGCCAACGAGATCGCAATGCCTGCTCGAACGCTCGACTATCTGCTGGCAGGCAAGACCGCGCCTGACATTGCGACACTGGCCCAACTCGAAGCTGCCCTCGACGTGACGCTGTTGCCCGCAGATCGCCTCACATTGCTCCGACGCAGCTGAACGCCTGTCAAGAATCCATCGGACAGGTTCGTGACGTGTAGCCGCTCGGGACAAAAACCTGCTGCTCTTCTTCTTTGATGTCTTCAGCGTGCGACCCGATATCGATCGACCCAGATACCCAAGAAACGAAAAAGGCTTCAGACCGAAGCCACTTTTCGAGGCAGGCAGGGAATGGGAGGTTCGGGTTCGGGTGCTGGCGCAGAATGCGAAGTTCGGCTCACTGAAGGACTCGGCCCTGTCGCAACTTGTCTCGCCCATCGCGCCGTGGCCCGCGCCGCTGACCTCACCCCCAGCACCGTCAACGCCCTCATCCGCGGACTCCTGATACCCGACGCAGCAACCATTTCCGCCCTCGAAACAACCCTCAACACAAACCTCTGGCCCCACCTGGGGGCCTCTGCGAATACTCATGAAGCGGCCATCGGGGGCACAAAAACTCGACCCACGACAAATGAAGAATAGCCTCTTCGTTTATCCATAAAGTAGCTTCATGCGTCCAGGAAGACCCGTGAATCCGCAGCCAACTGCGCCAGAAACCCCGCAGAGTCAGGCAGTTTCGCCCGTTTGCGGCTGCGCGCCGGATACCCCCGTCTACCATCTATGCGCAGCCTGCAAGAAGAAACGCACACGCATCCGGGACCGCCTCAACCACCGAAAAAACCGGGGACGTGCAGCCGGAGTCGCTCACCTCGGCCCCGAAACCGTCGCCGAACTCGTCGATACGTTTGAGTCGCTGGCCGAACTTGCCCAGGAAATCCCACCCGATCAACGCAACGAATACGTTCAACGTTACGAATATGCGATCCGGCAACTACGGAGAACCCTCGACACAGCCCTGGCTACAGCCCGGGAGGAACGGATCGAAATCGAACGTCCGGTGACCCAATACCCCGGCATCTACACACCGCGCCGCACCAAAGCCATCGGGACACCGGCACGGCACCCGCAGAAGTAACCGCCGAGGATGCGGCTGACTGGCAGGATTGGCCGTCGCCAGATCAGATCACGCCTACTGTCCCAAACCCCGAACCCGCTGATTAGGGGCCTGACAACCCGGGCTGGTAACGCCCGACAGTTCTGACGCGTGGACGACCCGACTACGCGCTGGTTCAACGGCGCTACAATCGACCGTGTTCCCGGAACTCCGCCCACCCGAACACCCCCCGTTTCGACGGCGTCGAGATCCGGGAACACCCCAACGACCCGGCCCACACAGGCCACACCAGCGTCATAAGGTAGAAACCTCCTACCTACCCAACGATCCATCCGACCTTGTCAGGAGCGCCGTTCCAGCCCGCAGAAGGAAATGCTCGCCACCGACCAACGGCAGAATCCACGAACCACACTCCACCGGGGCTTGCCGCTGCTCCCCGCACTCGTTGGGAATCGTGCTGCTAGCGCCAGACTCTTGAGCCGGGCATACCAGAAAACTCTTGATTGTGGGGCAGGTTTCGAGTAGAGCTTCCAGAGTGAGGGTTCCGGGCGCGATGCCGTTCGGACCTGGTCTTATTCCTTCCCATATATCGAGATGATCCTGCCGCGACCATCGGGTGCTCTCATCGAATCGACCTCCTCAAGATCTATTCCCATTGCCAGGAGTCTCTTGAGCGTTGATCGGCGCACGTAGCCGTGGACGACGCCAGGTGACTCATGTTCGATGTTCACCATTTCAATCGGAGATGGCCCGTAAACGGGGTCGCGGTAAGACCCTTTCGTGCACTGTTGTATGTCTCGGAATTGTCGGGGTTGGCAGTTGAAGTTCTCGCGTTCCAATACGTCTTGAACTCGCGTGGTGAGAGTTGCCTGTGCCTTCGGCTCGGGTTGTGGACTTGTATCGAGTTGCCCAGACGTCGTTACCGCAATTCCGCCAACTGTAAGGAGGAACAAGCTCACGATGGCGCCAATCACCGCCCACGCCCACCCGGGTATGCCTCCGCCATGCGTGACGGGCCCTGTGGGCGGTGCCGTGTCAAGAACAAAGTCTGTCCATGCCGTTCCGTCCCAGTATCGGACCCGCGCGGGGTAGTTCGGATCGCTGTACCAGCCCGGATTCACGTGGACGCCTGTACCGCGATGGCCTGCGCCGTCGCGACTTGTTGGCGAACGATCCCCACGTGCTCCACACGGGACACCGCGATCGAAGTGGTGTGAGCCACATTGCCTGAAGCGACAGTGACATCGACCCAGCCTGTAAGACGAGGCTGTCGGACAAGTAGGAATAGCAGGCTGAGAAGACACAGCCAAATAAACAATATGGCTACGACAATGGCCCGCACCGGTAGCTGTCGAACGTAGAAGGACCGGTCAGTGATGATCCACTGCGATCCAGTCAGAGGCCCAACACCCACTGGTGTGACAATCGACGCAGGCGTCAAGCCAATGTCGCCAATTGTCAACATGTATGCACCGCTAGCCGCCGGAATCGTCCCCGCCATATCCACAGTATTCCCGCCCATTGCAGAGATGTCACGCCGATCCGGTTGCATAGCGCCCACGCCGTCGCCGCGAACGGCTCATGCAGCAGGCTATCCAGCAGCGAGTGGCGCAAGAGCCGATAAGTATCAGGTCAACGTCAAGGGATTGGAGTCTCGGAATTGTGTAGAAATCCACGCGGGGACACCCCCTCCGGGGTGTCCCCCATTGGCCCCCCGATCGCATACGCTCAGCGTATGCGATCGGTTGAGTTATTCGCAGGGGCGGGCGGACTAGCCCTCGGTTGCCAACTCGCGGGATTCGACAGTGCTGCAGTGGTCGAGTGGGATCGATGGGCTTGCGACACTATTCGCCAAAACCGTGCGACTGGACATCCTCTGGTCACGGATTGGACTGTCATCGAAAGTGATGTGCGGGCGGTCGACTGGTCCTCTATTGAAGAGCCGGTTGATCTGGTCGCTGGCGGGCCACCATGTCAGCCATTCTCAATGGGCGGGAAGCACGGGGCAGCAGACGATGTCCGCGACATGTTTCCTGCCGCAGCCGAAGTCATCAGCACACTCCGCCCGAAGGCGTTCATAATCGAGAACGTCAAGGGCCTCACCCGCGCGTCATTCGCGAACTATTACCAGTACATCCTCCTAAGGCTCGCGCTGCCGGAAATCACCTCCCGACGCGACGAAAGCTGGTACGAACACATGCTTCGTCTGCAGGCAGAAGCGACTACAAGCCACCACGTCGGTCTCAGATACAACGTCATCCCGACCGTCGTCAACGCAGCTGACTACGGTGTTCCACAACAGCGTCACCGCGTGTTAATAGTCGGTTTTCGCAATGACTTGGACGTCGAATGGTCTTTCCCCCAAGCAACCCACTGCAAGGAATCCTTGCTCTACGACCAATGGGTCACTAGTGAGTACTGGGAGCGGCACCAGGTGTCTAGGCGTCACCGACCAGAGGCGCCAGCGCGACCGACGATCGACCGCCTACGCAACATTGATACGCTTGACAACCTGCGTTCGTGGCGAACGGTCAGAGATGCGCTGACCGGCCTCCCTCGACCACGAACAAGAGGCCACAGAGGCATCTTGAACCACGTGCTCCAGCCTGGCGCCCGACAATATCCAGGCCACACTGGCAGCCCGATCGATCTCCCGGCCAAGACACTAAAGGCCGGAGGGCACGGTGTTCCGGGGGGCGAAAACATGTTACTCAACAACGACGGAACCGTCCGCTACTTCACAATCCGAGAAAGCGCTCGGTTGCAAACGTTTCCTGATTCGTACGAGTTACACGGCGCATGGGGCGAAGCAATGAGGCAACTCGGCAACGCTGTACCTGTACTACTTGCTCAGACGGTTGCTGGGAGTGTCGCTCAGCACCTCGAACTCGCTCAAGTTCGGACAACCCTCGCCCAAGGCCAAGCGAAGAAAGCGACGATGCGTTGAGCGACAGCGGCAAGCCCTACAACCCTCTCGACACCCCGAACATCGCTGAAAGCCTCGCACGGGAGACCCTGACCAGGACACCAACACCGATCGCAGATCTCCAGCCGTTCGCGGGCGCAGGAATCTACGCACTGTACTACATAGGTAACTTCCCCCCGTACCAACGATTAGCCCGAGCAAACCGCACCGACGACTTCTCCCAGCCGATATATGTCGGAAAGGCGGTCCATGCAGGCGCTCGGAAAGGAATCATCTCAACAACACTGAGGACACCGTTACACAAGCGACTACGCGAACACCGCGAGAGCCTGCAATCAGCCAGAAACCTCGACATCGCAGATTTTCACTTTCGACACCTCGTGACCGAAGACTTGTTCATTCCACTTGGTGAATCCCTCTTAATAAACAGATTTCAGCCGCTCTGGAACACACTGATCGACGGTTTCGGAAACCACAACCCAGGCAAGGGGCGCTACAAGGGTCAGCAACCCCGCTGGGACGTGCTTCACCCAGGTCGAGGGTGGGCCGCGAACCTTCAACCCCGGACCGAGAACTCCGCAGCGATAGAAAGAGATGTCATTCAATACTTGGCTCAGCGCATCGATCCCTGATCTGATGCCAAAACGACAGGCTGCGAAGTGTCGCTTGGTGCCAACAGAAATACCGCAGTCCGCGACCAGCCACATGAGCGACGGACGTGTACTCGCGATCTCGGTCCTGACGGCATCCCAGCAGCAGGGGCGAGCCAACCACGATGACAGCCACTTACACCGTTCGCCGTCCAGACCCACAGTTGCCTCTGGAGTGCCCGCTGAATCCAATGGATACCTCGGTACGGAGGAGATTACGGCGGCAGAGACTCTCGTGCGCTGAGCTAAGGAGTTCCCGCCCTCTCGGCAAGTTGGTCGGCGAAGCTTCTTGTCTCGTGCCCGTTGGGTTTTCGGACCCGACAGAGAAGCTCATTGGGAATCGGCTCGACGCGCCGCCACCGGGGATTGGGGCCGATAGGGTTGCGGAAGACGAGCTGAGAGGCGAACACGGATGGCAGGCACGACAGGTATCGAATGGACGGAAGTGACGTGGAATCCGACAACCGGATGTGACCGAGTCACGGCAGGCTGCGATAACTGCTACGCGCTTACCCTCTCCAAACGGCTCAAGGCGATGGGTGCTGCCAAGTACCAAAACGATGGCGACCCACGAACCTCTGGCCCTGGTTTCGGTATCACGATTCACCCCGAAACCCTTCAGGAGCCGTACAAGTGGCGGTACCCTCGCCTAGTTTTCGTCAATTCGATGAGCGACCTGTTTCACGCGAAAGTCCCGCTCGCGTTCGTGCGTAACGTGTTTGGTGTCATCGCGGATACGCCTCAACACACGTACCAAATCCTGACAAAGCGTTCGACCCGACTCCGTCGGCTCGCAGACAAACTTGACTGGCCCGACAACCTGTGGGTAGGGGTATCTGTCGAAGACGGCGATCAAATCTCACGTGTTGATGACCTGCGGGCTGTTCCGGCATCTGTTCGGTTCCTGTCGTGCGAGCCACTTCTCGGGCCGCTGGACGGAATTCGCCTGGACGGGATCGGCTGGGTGATCGCTGGAGGAGAATCTGGCGCTGGCTACCGTCCCATGGAACTAAGCTGGGCGCGCACCATTCGCGATGCCTGCGTCGCCGACGATGTGCCGTTCTTCTTCAAACAGTGGGGAGGTCACACTCCGAAGAAGCTGGGCCGTGAGCTCGATGGTCGCACCTGGTCAGAAATGCCTATGGCTCACATCAGCTGAATGCTAGTTGCACGGTCTCCGGCGGGAATGTGCTCTTCCGACGCTTGTGTCCATTCACCCCAGCGACCGTGAGCTTCGATTCTTGTTCCAAAATCTTGAGCGCGGCTCGAGTGTGAGACTTAGCGAAGGCGGTCCGTCCGATCACGAATCGCTCAATCTCCTTCACATCAACGGTGCACCCGATAAATTGGTGCCAGATATCCTGCGCGAGTTGGTCGAAGCTGGGTTCGGATTCGAACAGAGGGTCCATATTGGCCGTGCGATCTGAGAATGTGTACTCGCCGGATCCATCGACCCTCCACATCGCATCCTTCATTTTTTCCATGCCTAGAATGCTCCTTGTGGCATAGACCATGGCGCAGATGGGCTTGTTGTTCTGCCCGGTCATTGTGAAACTCAAGGTGTAGGTGAACCCGCACAGGCTTCGCAACTGTTCCTCGTACAGATGAATGAAGTAGTCCCTACGTTCCGCCCCAGAACGCGGGGCTTGCTTGAACTCGTCAGTACCGAAGAGCTGCTCGATAACGCTATCGGAAGCTCCACCAGCCGTCCCGAACCGAATCATATGGTTAAGGTCGAGGTAGCAGAACAACTCGCACTTCGGACTCTGCAACAGGTCCTTGACGACGTGAATGGGCATCCCTTTCGGTCCAAACGGATCCAAGAAAGCAAACGTGGGCTCTAGCTGCCCGCCATTGTCTTGGACGTCAGAAACAAGGGCTGTTGCCTTTGTTTCAAACGTCTCGGATTCGAGGTACACCTTGACATTGGAAGGTCGCTGGATTTGCGCCAGTTGTCGTCCCAGTTCCGCAAACCGGTCTGAGTCGTATTCATTGAAAATGAACACGTACTCGGTGCCTGGGCGGAAAGCACGGTGATCGAGAAGAGTTTGCAGCGCCAGAACTGGGGATCCCTGCGAGCCATCCGAGTAAATTCCTGGCCCCGCAAACCCGTCTAGGTAGACGATGCGGCTGTTGTGTTGGCTCATGATCCCGAACCAAGCGCCCAAGTAGCGCCGAAGAATCTCATGTTTCGCTTCGGTGTGAGGTTGCTTCTCCCACACTGGTGTCTCCACCATGTCGCTCCTCCTACTCGATGTTGAAGGACTTATTGCACAACGATAAAGCGCAGGTTCGACATTAGGCGGGCGACTGCCTTGCGTGCCGGTACGGAAGATGTCAAGCAGCTTGAGACACGTCTCGCTATCTGGTCTGTATGAGTGCCTCGGGTGATGGTTGGTTGATCCAGGCTGCGGTGGGCAGTTTGGGTGCTTGTGGTCGGCGGTTGCCGAACCGGTGCGGGTGCGCGGCGTGCGCGGCGTCGAGGGTGGCCTGGCGCTGGGCGCGGATCTGGGTTGCGGCGCCGTGGTGCACCGAGGCGGGGGTGTGCAGTCCGATCCCGGAGTGGCGGTGGGCGTGGTTGTAGTAGCCGAAGAACGTTTCGCAGAATGCTCTGGCGTCGGCTAGCGACCCGAAGTTATCCGGAAAGACCGGGCGTACTTCAGGGTCTTGAACGCGGCCTCGCTGTATGGGTTGTCATTGCTGACCCTCGGCCGGGAATGGGTCCGGTCGACTCCGAGGTCGAGCAGCAGTTGGGCGACGGGTTTGGAGGTCATCGAGGTTCCCCGGTCGGCGTGGATCGCCTCGGGGATCCCGTGGATGCCCATCGCTTCTCCCATCATCGTCGTCGCGATTCGGGAGTCCTCGGTGTTCTGCACGGTCCACCCGACAACGTAGCGGGAGAAGATGTCGAGGATGACGTAGAGCTGAAACCAGACCCCACGGCCCGGACCGCGGAGTCTGGTGATGTCCCAGCTCCAGACTTGCCCTGGTCCGGTGGCCAATAGTTCGGGCTTGGTCCGCGGCGGATGGGTGGCTTGGCGGCGTCGTTCCCCGGCGGCGTCGTGTGCGCGCAACAGTCGGTGCATCGTCGACATCGAGCACTAGTAGGTGCCTTCGTCCAGCAGCGTGGCCCAGGTCTGGGCGACCGACTTGTCGCAGAACCGCTGGCTTGTCGCAGAACCGCTGGCTTGTCGCAGAAATGCTGGCTGGTCAACGCCTCCAGCACCTGCTGCTGCTCAGCGGCGGTCAGCGCGTTGGCAGGTGTCGGCCGCTTCGGTGCTGGACCGTGCACCCGGGGCTGCTTGGCGCGGTAGTGGCTACCCCGTGCACGGCCGAGCAGGTCACAGGCCTGCTTCACGCTCGTGTGCCCGGCGAGCTCGTCGACGGTTGGGTTGATCACCGCTGCGGCGGCTTCGGCGTGCCCGTGCTCTCGGAGAGCGTCTCCAAGAGCGCGTGTGCTTTTCCCACGATGTCCAACGCCGCCCTCGTGCGCGCCAGCTCGGTCTCGGCCTTCTCGGCGCGAGCCTTGAGCTGCTCAATCTCGCGGTCCCGGCGGTCCTTGAGTCTCGACTCCAGTGCGGTCACGGCACCGGCCTGGGCGGCCTTGCGCCACCCGGTGATGTGGGAGGAGTACAGGCCTTCGCGGCGTAAGATCGCGCCCCGCTCGCCGTGGTCGGCAGCGTCGTACTCAGCAACGATCTACGCCTTGTACTCGGCGGTGAAGGTGCGGCGCTTGGGTCGGTCAGCTCGAGGACTCGCCACCCCATCATCAAGCCCGGTGGTGTCAGCCAACGTCATGGTCATCAGATTTCTCGACTCTCCGCCCCGTGCAGACAGAAGGAACTCAGTGATGGTGTCTCACCTCAGCCTGACGCACAGGGCCCTTCCAGTTGCCAGACGATCCCGCCGATAGGTGCAACATGAAAGCGTTCAGAGGAACGGCAGCCTATCCGGGACGTGTGTCGCTGAAAAGACTCAATGGAACGCAATCCCCTACTGTTGGTCTAATGAAGGACAATGACGTGCGCCCGATACTGCACACATACCTTCACGAAATTTATGCGGCCGAGCCGGACACCCTCATCGTGGACGAGCTCGGATTACACAATGGGGCTAGCCGAGTCGACGTTGCATCGATCAACGGGCAGATCACTGGCTGGGAAATCAAGGCCCCACGCGATCGATTAGACCGATTGCCATCACAGGTATCTGCATACTCAAGCGTATGCGACACCGCGTGGCTCGTGACGGACGAACGACACCTCACGAATGCCTCAAGTATCCTACCGGACTGGTGGGGGATCATGGTGCTTGCGGATACGGGGGGAGTTGTCCGTCTATGTAAACAGCGAGCAGCGCATGGAAACCCGTCAATCGATCCCGGATCGGTCGTCCGGCTCCTGTGGAAATCCGAGGCTTTGGAACTGTTGATCGAATCAGGGGCTAGTGCAAACACCTGGAAACGGAAAACGCGTCGTGAAATGTGGGCAGAACTCGTTGCGGCTCTGACCAAAGAACAGCTATGCGCTGCTGTTCGTCTTGCCCTCAAGTCGCGCAACAACTGGCATTGAGTACGGGTTAGGCTAGCTGTCCAGCTACGGAATTGTGACTCCGAAAAGCCGGGACAGCTGTCTAACAACTTGTTCAATGTGGTGGTTGGTGCCTGCTCGACGCCAAGTTTCGGCGTTTCCGGTACTAGCAAGTGCACCGTTGGCGCATTGGTGGATCCATTTATCGCCCCAACTGAAGTTTGCTCCAGCAAAGTCCGGGTGAGTCACCAGTAGCTGAGCCAATGGGGCGACATGCGCATTTCCTACGACACGAACTTCCTGTCCACGTGCAATGAGCCATTCTTGATCGGTTGAGTATCGAATCTGGGAGAAAATTCGCATGAATCGCGGGTTTACCTCGCTGGGAAGACTTGGATTCTGTACTGCATAGTCGCCGAATCGTAGCGCTCGAGGTGTGGCACCCGATTGTGCTAGCAGCAAGTATGTGTCCCACTCGGTTCTTGGAAGATTGCTAACGGCTTGCTGCGGTAGTCCCGCAAATGTTGTCGGCATGCTGGTGCCCGAAAAGGTGATCGTTCGCCACAGATTGATATGGGGCAATGATGTCACAATCGACTTCACGAGAATGGACGTCGCCGTTGGACTATCAGGGCTGTCCCCAAAATCGAATATGAGATCAACATCGTTGGGGCTCACGCCCAGAGTCGTGAGCAAGGCATTCAGGTCCCAGGTCTTTTGACCTGGAGGTGCCTCCAAGTTAAGCGCGTATTCCTTCGTCAGCCGCAAACAAATGCCCGTGGAGCCCGGCAAAGCAGCGAGGCGTGATACCGCCGTGTGATGAGCGGCACTTCTGTCTGGCCCTGTCACGGGCATTAGCGGCAGCCCCAGTCGGGCTGCCGACTTGAGGATTATTTCGATCGGGTGGCTACCAGAGATCGGGGTGTCATCAAGATGGATTGAGTCAAGGTAGGCAGGGTTTGTCCCCCAGTCCTGAGCCAGCTGACTAGCTACCGGTTCGATGTGATCAGGTAGTGTCTTGGCCGGTTTCTCGTCAACAAAATCCCACGGAACTGGAGGCACCACAAACATCGGGCACATTCGGTCTTTAACCTCTGGGCGTGATTCACGAAGTGCGACTCTTTCGCCTCGGCGGGTCAGGAGTATTGGTACATACGCGTGCTGAGATATGTCGAACGTAGTCATAGCCTCTCCCATCCACAGAACAACGCCCAAGGCATTGTCGACCGGCAGTACCGCTCGACGCCAAGAGTACAGCCCTGGGCACTTCGCCAATACCAATATTCATCAATATGGGGAGGTCACGTTCCGCTGAGTGGTGGAGTTTTCACCGTGCGGGGTCAGTGCTTTAGTCATGCTGTCATGAGTTCTGAGTGAGTCACCGCCTGGGTGTCGTCGGTTGTCGCGAGCGGCGTCTCCGCTATTCGGACGGAATGCCTGGCTAGTGACATGGCCGTCAGATAGCCAACTTGGGTGGATCTGTCTCCACAACAACTCGGTCGTCGCCGGGACCCTGCGTATCAGGGTGAGTTGAGACCAACGGCTCATAGCAAGTCCAGCCATCGCGGGGCGAGATTCGGATTAATTACCAATGTCAAGTTCTGTTTTAGTGCCGGTAGTCCACGATGGTGGGATGGATCCTTCCCGGCCGCGTAGTGGCGGTCCGACACCTCGGCGCTCGTATACGCCAGCGCAGAAGCTGGCTCATATGAATGCGTATGAAGCCGCGTGCGAGCAGCGCGACGGCGGTGCGTACCTGCGTGAGAACGGGTTGTACTCGTCGCAGATGACCGACTGGCGCCGGATGCGCGATGCGGGTGTCCTGGAAGGCAAGCAAGCTGGCGAGAAGATCGGTCGGCTGACTGCGGAGCAGGCCGAGGTCGCGCGGCTGCGCCGTGATCTGGAGCTGGCTAACAAGCGCCTGGCTCGGACGGAGGCGGCGCTGGAGATCATGGGAAAGCACGGATGCTCTTAGAGGAACTCTCCGAGAGCACGGCGCCGCGCAAGAAGGACGGACAATCCTGATGGGCACCTACCGGGAATTGATCAAGGTGGCGATTCCTAGCAGGGAGGCTGCCGACCTAGCGGGTGTGTCGCGGGCGAGCGCCCACTACAAGCCACGCACAAGCGTCATCGCGGTGCCGGTTGTTCCGGTGAACAAGCTGTCCGACAGTGAGCGGGCGCGCGTGCTGGAACGGCTCAACAGTGACCGGTTTGTTGATCTGTCGCCGTTGCAGATCTTCGGCCAGCTTCTTGATGAAGGCACGTATTTGTGCTCTGTATCAACGTTTTACCGGGTTCTGGCCGAGCACAAGCAGGTCAAGGAACGCCGCCGCCTGGCTCGTCACCCGGCACGGGTTCGCCCCGAACTGGTGGCCACCGGACCGGGTCAGGTCTACAGCTGGGACATCACCAAACTGGCCGGTCCGGTCAAGGGCCGCTGCTACCCCGCCTACGTAATGATCGACATCTTTTCCCGTTACATCGTCGGGGTCAGCGTCCAAGCCCACGAATCCGGCCCGCTGGCGGTGGAAATGATGAAAAACGTATTCGGTATCCATGGCATCCCGCAGATCGTGCACGCCGACCGCGGCACCTCCATGACCAGCAAAACGGTCGCCACCTTACTCGCCGACTTGCAGGTCACCAGGTCGCACTCACGCCCGCGAGTCTCGAATGACAATCCCTACTCCGAAGCCTGGTTCAAGACACTGAAATACGCGCCCGTGTTCCCTGACCCCTTCGGCTCACTGGCCGACGCCAGAGCGTTCATAGACCGCTTCGTGCAGGACTACAACCATCACACCATCTGCACACCGGGATCGGCCTGCACACCCCCGCTGATGTCCATTACGGCCTCGCCGCAGACAAGGCTGCGAAGCGAGCCGAAACACTAGCGGCCGCACGAGCCACTCACCCCAACCGATTCACGACCACAACCACGCCCAAAATCCTCGACCTACCGGTTGATGCCTGGATCAACCAACCAGCGCTAGAAGAGAAAATCAGGAACAGTCGGCGGCATAACTAACTCCCGATGGTCTCAACCACCTTGACAAATTCCGTTGGGCCACTTACACCGTCTTTCGTATAGTCCCCGTGTGCGGGAGACTCGAAATAGGGGTTTGGGCATGATCAGCGTGGCATCTTCGTCGGTACGTGTTGATCTGGCATGATCACGTGCTTATGATTCCGCGACACTTTCGTCCGTTGTGTGTAGGCGTGGCAAGTGGCTTGCTGGCTACTTCGTTGGCCCCCGTTGGTGCAGGGCCTGCTGCGTCCGTGTCGTCTCAAGTAATCGCGTATACCGGTTCTTCTGTGGCATATATCGTCGGGCCGGATACGAGCAGTCTGCGAGTGGTCGTGCAGGGAGCGGCAGGTGGTGGCAAGTCCGGGGGCGTGGGCGCGAGGGTGCAAGCAGATCTTGAGGTGGTGCCGGGCGATGTGATCCAAATTAGCGTTGGTGGTGCAGGAATGGCCGGTGCTGGTGGCTGGAACGGTGGCGGCGACCCCGGCGACTCGGGTGGTGCTGGTGTCGCTCAGAACTTCGGTGGTGGCGGAAGTTCGGATATTCGGACAGGCTCGTGTGCGGCTACGTTGTCATGCACAGTCGCCGACGCTGTGGTTGTAGCCGGTGGTGGGGGAGGGGGAGACGCGATCAATTCGGGTCACGCTGCACCTGTCGGTGGGGCTGGGGGTGCTCCGGACGGCGTGGACGGCGGTTCTGGTCACGCGGCTGGCGGTGGGGGTGCGTCTGGGTCGGCTCCTGGCAGCGGAGGCGTTGGGATCGCAGATGAAACCGGAAGTGGGGGTGCAGGATCGGCGGGTACCGGTGGCGTGGGGGGTCGCAACCACGGTGAGCCTTCAGCGGCGTATTGCGCGGGCGCTGGTGGTGGCGGGGGCTGGTTCGGTGGTGGCGGGGGCGGGTCTGATGCTTCTCCATGTTCTGCCGGTGGTGCCGGTGGCGGCGGATCTAGTTACAGCGATCTTGCAGTGGTACGGAATGCGACCTATTCGCGTGCCTTGACTGGTGGTGACGGTGAAGTGACTATTTCGCCGTCTTCTGGCACAGCTCCCCACGTGGATGACCCGGTAGTGACGCAGGTGTCGGGAAGGTCGGCGACATTCCGTGCCCGTGTAGATCCAGGAGGGGCCGCCGCGGAGGCGCGGTTCGTCTACTCGCGGAACGATGATCTTAACGGACAGGCGTCCACCACGGTGACCAGCGTTGAGGCCGGGGCGGGCCCAACAACTGTTCGGGCGACCGTAATGGGCCTTGACCCGGACATGAGTTACTTCGTTCGCGCAGATGTGACCAGTGCGGGTGTTCATGTGCGCAGCGGCTCTACGTCGTTCTCGACAGCGCGCGCCCCAGATCGCCCGAACCCGCCAGTTGCGGCCCCGAGTCCAGCCCGGGGCAGCGCGCGAGTAACGTGGGTTGCTCCAGCGGACGGTGGCGCGACTATCACCGGCTACGTCGTTCATTCTCTGCCAGGGGCAGGCAGTTGCACAACGTCGTCGATAGCCCCCTTAGCTGCAGCAACGTCGTGTGTAGTGTCAGGTTTGGATCCCCAGGTCGCGTATTCGTTCGTGGTTGAGGCGTTCAACGATGCGGGTAGTTCGGGGCCATCAGTTGCTGGCTCCGCAGTTGTCCCGGGTGCTCGATCTCTTCCTGTGCGAGTGATAAAGGCGCCGTCACGTGTTCTCAACGGCAAGCGTGTTCGCGTTCGTGCCCGCGTGGGGCAAGCAGCAACTGGACGGGTAGAGGTTTCTGTCGGATCGATGTTGTTGTGCGCGAAGAACGTGGTGGATGGTGTGGCGCAATGTCGAGGCAAGGTGTCGGGCTCCGGGAACCGAAGCTTGCGGGTGGTTTTTACCGGCTCTGGCCTCGACTCGGGCGCTTCGGGTGGGACGATCAGTCGGCTCAGCGTTCATGACCTGCTGATCAAGTCGGCCACAGCCCGTATTCGTGGGTGTCGACCGATCCTGCGAGTGGGGGGCATGGCAACGACTCGGAGGAACTCCCCTGTACGGGTGGCGTATAAGCGTGGCCCCAAATGGTATTTGAGTAACAACGCGCAGGTCAAGAAGTCGGGCAGATGGGTCACGCAATCGCGGTCCCATTTCGGCACCATCAGGGTCCGAGCGAAAAGTGCCGGAATCACGTCGAACACAACCACGGTCACCATTCGCCGTCCGAAGGGATGCGCGCGATGAATGTCTTCTCAACCCCCATCCGGCGAGGTATCGCTATCGCTATGAACACGATATTGATCGTGAGTGCCCTCACTGCCGTGCAGGTGAGTCGCCCGGAGCCAGCACACGCTCGCGAGCCCGTGACTCATGCTTCCAGTGCAGCGCAGGCGCTCAGGCTGGCCCGCAAACAAGACTCTGAAGTGACGGTTGAGTCACTCACAACCCAGTCGAAGACAGTAAGAGCGACACCAAAAGGCGAGTTCGTTGCGACGTTGACGTCAGGCCCGATGCAGATTCAACAAGCTGACGATTCGTGGGCGCAGTTCAACCCTGAACTGCGCCGCAAGGGTAAGGTGTGGGTTCCTGCAGTGGCGGGGAACGGCGTATCGGTCGGTGCGACCAAACTGGTCAAGACGGTGAAGGTGAAGAACAAGAAACGGAAGAAGAAGCCCAAGAAGAAGAGGGTTGTGGTTGGGACGGTGCTGTCGACCACAACGTTTCCTGCCTCGTCCGTTTCCATGTTTGCAGCTGCGCGCACTAATCCGAAAGTCGCGGCGACCACGCAGTTGGGATGGCCCAAAGGCATCACGCCCCATAAGACCGATCCGCGGATTCGAATCGTGTGGCCGGGCAAAGTAGCCCGACCACAGGTTCAGGGGAACGTTGCAACATATAAGAACATTCGACGAGGTGTGGATCTGCACCTGACCTCCACGTCGGCGGGGGTGGTGCCCCATTTCGTGTTGACACGTCCCGTCGCGAAGAAGACCGTTCTCAGCTTGCCGTTGAAACTGTCGGGGTTACGAGTCTCACAGCCTGCGCGGGGCGGCTACCGGATTAGTGATCCTGCTGGGCGAGTGGTTGCTGCCGGGCGGGCCATGACTTTCGCTACGGGCACGACACCGGAACTACCGGGCCGGTCGGTGGCATCTGTGCCGGTGCGAGTGAAAAAATCACAGCTACAGATGACACTCACACCGAAGGTTTTCGGAAAACCACGAACCGCATTCCCACTGACCTCGGCTCCTGTGGCAGTCAGTCCAGAAGTCACAACGAACGGGTATGTGTGGTCGGCAACCCCTACGACCAGCTACATGACGCAAGAAACCATCAATGTGGGCAAGTTCGCCAAGAGCAACAGTGTCGGGCGCATGTTCGCCGCGTTCGACGATAGCGCGATCAAGGGGGCCGTTGTCTCGAGCGCGTCGCTGTCGATGTATCAGGTCGATGGCTCTTCGTGCACCCAGCCGCGTCTACTCGTGACGACTCCAGCAAAATCGTGGAACTCGAGTTTGACGTGGGCCAATCAACCTGCTGCCACGGGAAAATACTACGGGTTTTCTGACACTCAGGGACATGTGATCGGTCAACCGGATCCTTGCGCCCCCGGGTTCATCAACCCTGGGTTCCTGTCTGGGGAGGTGTCGATCACACCCCTCGTGAAGGGCTGGGCGGACGGTTCGATTCCTAACAACGGGGTTGAGGTCCTCTCCGATGACGAGAACGACCCGGCCAGTGCGCGCGTAATCACATCCACGCGAACGACCGCGTATTTCCAAGGTTTGTCAATCAAAGTTAAGTACACGCCAGTTCCGGATGCTCCAACACATCCTGTCGTGAGCCCTCTCACCGATGGGTTTACCCCGACGGACCAGCCAACCTTTTCAGCGATCCTGCCAACCAGTTGCGGCTTGGAGGGTCAGACGTGCGCGGGCTGGTTCAGGGTTGTGGATGGAGCCGGGAAGGTGGCGTGGACCTCATCCGACATTCCCGGCGCTGCTGGTCAGCAAGTAGAAGTGAAGGTTCCCTCGTCGGCGAATCTTGCCAACGATGTTCCCTACACCATGCAAGCATTCACCGTGGTTGGCTTGGGCGGGTTCAGCTTGAGTCGCGTTGTATCACCGACCAGTGCCGACGTCTCGTTCACCGTCGACCAAATCGGCCCGGATAATCCCACGATCTTCACCACCGCCTATCAAGATGGCCAATGGAAGGATCCGGCGCCGGACAACCCATCGTTTAGATTCACTTCCAACGGCGCGGCGGCGTTCCAGGTGATCGTGGATGGAGTGTCGCGACCGAATGTGATCGTGAAGTCGGGCACGTCGGCGTCTATGGAGTGGAAGCCACCGGATGGGTGGCACACGATGACGGTGTGGGCAGTCGACCAAGCAGGCATCCAGTCGCACGAGAGTGCGACGTTCTCCTTCGGATCCGGGGGCGCGGGCATCTCGGCCCCAACGGACCAGGCCCGCTCGGCGGCGGCGTTCCAGGTAGCGGCCTCGGCACCAATCAAGTCTGGTGACCTTCCGCGTCAGGTACGAGCGTTGTGGCAGCAACAAGGCGACGGTGATGCCTGGAACGAACTGAACACAGGCTTGATTTCTCACGGCAGCGAGTGGGACCGCAACCCGGACCAACGCGGCCCGGGTCTCTTTACACCCGCAGATTTGATTTGGGACACGACGCACACCCCCGATGTTGGGAACGGCCCAGTGCTGCTGAACCTACGACTCTGCTTCACGTTCCTCATTGACGCGGACAATCCCGAATGCGCCACGCAAAAAGTGCAGATCAGCAGACACGCGTTCGGGGGGAATTTCGCTACGGCACCAATCGGCCCGGGAACAGTGGCCCTGTCAACCGGTGAACTTCAGGTGCCCGCTTCTGACGCGGCACTACCGGGCAGCGACGTGACGGCGGGCCGGGTGTGGCTGTCGCACTTTGGCGGGCAGGCCGGACTGTTCGGGCCAGGATGGCACGCATCGACACCCGCACCGGCCGCTGGTGCGGCGACGGCAACCGTTACAAACAACAGCGCGCAAGGTGTGATCATCCTTGAGCAGCCCGGTGGGGCGATCGACACGTATGTGAAGGATGGTGGTGGTGGGGGAGCGGGGACGTATCGGGGTGCCGGGCTGACGGCGCAGACATCGTCGCAAATTCACTACACGACCGGTTCACCGCAGAAGATGGTGCTGACTGACACCACTGGCGATGTCACGACGTTTACATCAACTGACGGCGGGAACTCATGGATGGGTACCCGAGTAGATGTGGCCGGTCCGCACGGAGTCACCGCGATGTCGAAATCCGATGACACGTATACCGCAGTGACCGGCGTCTACACCGACGGCGGGGGCACAGCTGACTGTGCGGACCTGTCTACCGACGACGCGGCAACCACCCGGGGTTGTCGAACCATGACGATGAACCTCGCCCCTGAAGGGACTCCTGCCCCGTCAGGGGACGATGTCGGTGATTTTGCAGGCCAAGTGTCAACAATCACTGTCGCCCAGTGGGATACCGACGCGAAAACCGCCGGTGCCCCGGTCGTGGTAGCGCAATATGCATACGATGCGGCAGGAATGCTGCGCCATCAGTGGAACCCCACACAGGACACGAGTAAAGGGCCTCTACTCAACCAGTACGAATATTCATCCCCTGACCCGGAGACACAGCCACAACTCGTTTCACTAACACCGGCCTCGGCCGTAACAGGTGGCACCGCCTTCTTAGCGCCGTTCACGTTCACCTATGACGGCTTGAAACTGACAGGGATCAATCGTCGCGACCCGGAGAACGGGAAGGATTCACCCACAACAATCTCGTATGGTGTACCGGTCGCCGGGGACGATGCTGCGTTACCGAATCTCAGTCCCGACCGCACACCCGATTGGGATCAGGCAGCCAGCGAGGCGCCACAAGATGCTACTGCGGTGTTTTACCCCAACCCGAACCATGATTGGTCAGTGGGTGACTCACCAGGCGGGCCGGATTCTGATGACTGGAAGTTTTCTGCCATCACGTATATGAACGAGATCGGTGCGACAACCAACTCGGCCGTGTTCGGCGCGGGCCAATGGCTGATCGATACTACCGTTTATGACGATCAGCAACGAGTTGTGTCTACCTTGTCGGCTGCGAACAGGGTTATTGCTCTCAGCGGTGAACAGTGCGTGACTCCGGTGGCGGTGTGTGCGCGCACAGCATCGATGCAGCGGGCACGCATGCTGCAAACCCTCACCCGCTACGACGACGATTTACAAGTACCGATCGACACGTGGGGGCCAGCATTCGACGGAGTCACATCGAAAACCGCGCCCGGCACAACAGAAACATTGAAAACTCACACGCAAACCGTCTACAACGAAGGGAAACCATCAGGGGACGGGTACGCAAATATCACGCTACCAACGACAGTGAAAACGTCGGCGGTGCGGGCTACCGCAACATTGGACGCGTCACTTGCGCAAGACATTGACACGAAGGTCACGAAGACCGAGTACAGTCCCGTGATTGGTGGCGCGGACGGGTGGAAACTACGCCAACCGACGAGTGTCACCCAAGTGATGCCCGGCGCCGCCAACATCGTGACACAAACCAGGTACAACGACGAAGGAAATCCGACGAAGGTTGTCAGCCCCGGGTCGAACGGTACTGATGCGGGAACAACAATCAACGAGTACTACACCGGTGCAGCTACCTCGGACACGGCATCGTGTGCGAATCGACCAGAATGGGACGGAGCCATCTGCCGGTCAGGACCCGCCAACGCGGGCGACACAGACGCACCGCCCGTCACCACGACGACCTACTCGAAGTGGCTG
>CBFGTA010000023.1:0-22009 GCA_965651595.1 uncultured bacterium
CACGAACTGCGAGCAGGCAAGGACGAACTGCGCCGGCGGTTCTCGACCATCTATGTGGACGAGTATCAAGACACCGATCCAGCGCAGGTGCGTTTACTGCAGGCCATTGCATCTCCCACGACGACGCTGGTGGTCGTGGGAGACCCTGATCAAGCGATCTATCGGTTCCGGGGCGCGGACGTCGGGGGAATTCTGCGCTTTCGCGAGCAGTTCCGGACCCGGTCGGGGGCGGAGGCCCCCGTCGTCGTGCTCGGCCACACCCGGCGATTCGGGCCCACGATTCGCGACGCGGCCGGGCAGATCATCGCCCCGGTAGGACTCGGTTCATTGCCGGTCGAGGTGCAAGAGAATCACCGCGGGCTGGAGTGTGTGTCCGATTCGAACGGCGTGGTTGACGTCCAGACATTCGACAGCGAGTCTGCCGAGGCGAATTTTGTTGCCGACCTTATCCGGCGTGCGGCACTCAGCGGCGACGTCAAAGGCTGGTCGGACTGCGCGGTCTTGCTGCGTTCGGCGGTTCACGCGATGCCCGCCATAGTTCAAGCCCTCGTCACAGCCAATGTGCCGGTCACGGTTCCCGACGACGATGTTCCCCTCGCCTGGCAACCATCCGTGCGGGCGTTGCTGGCTATTGTGCGAGCCGCGGTCCTCCCCGATCAGATCGACCCGGATGCTGCCCGTGGCGTCGTAATGGGTCCACTTGCTCGGGTGAACGCCGTCCAGTTGCGAGGTTTGATGCGCGAGCTCAGACGCAGTCCCGAGCTGCACGACAATCGCACCCGCAGCGACGCAGCTCTCGTTCACGCCCTGCGCAACCCGAAGCTCACCCAAGACCTCCCGGGTGATGCTGCTCGTGCGGTCCATCGGGCGGCCGTCGAGCTTCAGCAGATTCGCGACCACCACCGTCGCGGGTCGAGTGCTTACTCGGTGCTGTGGGAAGCGTGGACTGCCGGTGGTTGGCCTGAGCGGCTGCACCGAGCCGCGATGGGCGGAGGTCGTGACGCTCGGGCCGCCCACCGTGATCTTGACGCGATCTGCGGTCTGTTCGCGCAAGCGGCGCGAGCGGATCGCGAGTTCGGTGGCAAGCGCGATATTGCTTCGTTCCTGTACGACCTCGAAGCAGCCGTCTTCAACGCGACCTCTGACCGCAGCGCATCGTCGACGACGGATGCCGTGACCGTCACCACGGCTCACCGAGCCAAGGGTCTGCAGTGGCCTTTGGTCGTGGTCGCTGGTGTCCAAGAAGAGGTCTGGCCCGACGTCCGCTACCGGGCCACTCTCTTACAGTCGGACCATCTCGGGGCTGACGGGTCAGTGGCGGGTGCGTCTGTGCGCGAACTTCTCGCCGACGAACGCCGACTGATGTACGTGGCATGCACGCGGGCTCAGCAGCGCCTCGTCGTGACTGCGGTGCAGTCGCCCAGCGATGCCGGGCAGAGAGCTAGTCGCTTCATCGACGAAATCGCTCAAGAACCGGCGGTGGTCCGGCAGCACCAGGCGGGAGCGCCTGCTGCCGCGTTGTCCACGAGCTCGATGGTGGCTCGCCTGAGGGCAGTGCTCGAAGCCCCTGAAGGTACCGATGCCAGTCCCAGCCCCGCCATTCGGACTGCCGCTGCCTACCAGCTTGCGCGGCTCGCCGCGGCCGGCGTGAGGGCCGCTCAACCTGACTCCTGGTGGTCCATGTTTGATCGTAGTCAGTCCGAACGGGCCCTTTACGATCCAGATCAACCCATCTACTTCTCGGGTTCGATGTGGTCGAGTTTGTCGGAGTGTTCCTTACGTTGGTTCTTGGATCGGCAAGTCAAAGCCAGTCGACCGCGTGGTTCAGCGGTTGCGTTCGGCTCGGTTGTGCACGCACTCGCCGAAGCAGTGGCAAACGACGAACTGCCGCCCGACCCGGAAGTGCTGGCCGAGCGGGCCCGCGAGATTTGGCCCGCAGTCGGCTACGACGCGGCCTGGCACGCCCAACGAGAACTGAACGCCGCCGCCGAGGCCTGTGCCCGATTCGTGGCATGGCACACCGCCATGCGCGGCCGCACCCTGGTTGCCGTCGAGCAGGAGTACGAGCAGGATGTCCAGCTTGGCGAGGTCACCGTGCGGCTGCGCGGCTACCTCGACCGGATCGAGGTGGATGCAGCCGGCAAGCTCCACGTGGTCGACCTCAAGACCGAACGGAAGGCGAAGACGCCCAAGGAGATCGCCAGCCACGAGCAATTGACGCTGTACCAGCTCGCAGGCACTCTGGGCGGCTACAACCAGGCACTCGGTGTCAGTCAGACTCCGCCAGTGGCCGGGGCCGAACTGGTCCAGTTGCGGATTCCGAGCAAGTCCTCAGAACTGCCCCTCGTGCAAGTCCAGTCGGCCATCGATCCGGCCGAAGTCCTCGAGAAGCTCGATGAGGCGGTGGAGCCCCTGCTGAGGGAGGATTTCGCGGCACGCCCCTCTGAGTTTCTCTGTGGGTACTGCGACTTCCGATTCTCGTGTCCGGCCCAGTTAGAAGGCCAGGAGGTCCCTTCATGAACGAACCGACCCACGATCCGGTCCTGCGCGATATCGAGGAGATCCTCGGATATCGACTGTCGGCCGAACAGTCCGCATCCGTGATGGCTCCGATCGATCGACCGCTGACGATCGCGGCTGGCGCTGGCGCGGGAAAGACGACTGTGATGGCAGTTCGAGTGGTATGGGCAGTGGCCACCGAGCAGGTGGAACCTGAGCGTGTCCTGGGACTGACGTTTACGAACAAAGCGGCAGCCGAGCTCAGCACACGGGTGCGCGTCATGCTGGGGCAGCTCGGGCTCACCGCTGCGGTTCCCGGCTCGGTGACGGCCCACGGCGAACCTGTCATATCGACCTACCATTCGTTCGCGCACAGCCTCGTCGCCGAACACGGGCTGCGGATTGGGGTCGAGCCATCGGCCGAACTCGTCATGGGAGTCCAAATTCACCAGTTGGCGGAACAGGTCGTTCGTTCGACCGCCCGCAGTCTCACCGGCATTCCTTCTAGCAGTCCCCAACGCGTCACCTCCAAACTAGTCGAACTCGATGCGGGCCTCGCTGAGCACGATGTAGCAACTGAGCAACTGCGGGAGTGGGACGAGACAACCATCGAGCAGTTGGAGTCGTGGATAGTCTCCGGTAAGCCCTGCCAGGAAGACCGTCGCTACCTCGACACTTGCCGGGAGCGCTGGGAACTCAGCCACCTGGTGGATGAACTGCGGCAGGCCAAACGCGACTACGACGTCGTTGACTTTGCCGACCTCATGCGATTCGGGGCCCAACTCGCTGCTGATCATGCCGTGGCAGCCGACGTTCGCGACCGCTACCGCATGGTGTTGCTCGACGAGTATCAAGACACATCAGTGGTTCAGTCGCGAATCTTGGCTGGACTGTTCGGCAGAGGGCACGGGGTCACTGCGGTCGGAGACACGATGCAGGCCATCTATGGGTGGCGGGGCGCAAGTGCTGGCGCCATGAGGAAGTTTCGGCACCTGTTCGCGGCCACTGATTCTGAGCCGGTGCACCAAACATCGCTCACCGTCAGTCGCCGGTGTGCTCCCCGGATCTTGGCCGCCGCCAATGATGTTTCCGCTAGTCAACGCAATCAAGACGACTCTGTCGTCCGGCTCACCAATCCCGAAGGGGCGCCGCAGAAGTCGTTGGCGGTTCCCACCAATGTCGTGCGGTCGACATTTTTTCTCAGCGATCAAGAAGAACGGGACTGGGTGGCGGACAGTATTCGCGCTGCGATCGACGGCGGGGTGGCCCCGGAGGAGATTGCCGTTCTGCTGCGTCGGGTCCGAGACTTTGAGCCGATGGCTCAAGCCTTAGCGGCGCGCAGTGTCCCTAGCCAGACTTCGCAACTCGAGGGACTGCTTGCCCAGCCGGAGGTGGCCGACACAGTTGCCGTCATTCGAGCACTCGCAGACCCGAGCGACAATCCTGCGGTTCTGCGACTGTTGACATCGTCTCGGTGGCGGATTGGGCCTCGCGATCTTGCCATTCTGGGGCGCCGAGCAGCCCATTTGGCCGGGGGCGATTTCGCTGCGCAGTCCCAGGAGTCGGGGGTAGACGCCAGACTTGAGGCCAGTGTGGCGGGTACTGACCCGGTTGACGTGCCGAGTCTGCTCGAAGCCCTCGAAGACCCCGGCACTAATGAACGCTACGCGTATTCGCCCGAGGCAAGCGGTCGATTCCTCGAACTCGCCGGACTGCTCGCCCGGCTGCGGGGGCACGTCGACGAGGCGTTGCCGGACTTCGTCAATCGGGTGATCGTCGAAACGGGCGTCGAGACTCAGGCCCAACTCAAGGTATTCGGCGCCGAGTACGACCCGTCTGTGGCGGTGATCGCTCACGATCGAGGACTGAGTGCCCTGGCATCGCTGCGGGAGGCGGCGTTGAAGTTCCGCGATGCCACGGGGTTCAGCGACTTGATGGGATTTGTGCGCTGGGTGCGGGCCCACGAGACCGAGAGCGACCCGGGCCCGGAAATCGCCATCACGCCCGTGCCGGGCGCAGTCAACATTCTGACCGTCCACAAGGCCAAGGGGCTCGAGTGGTCCGTGGTTGCGGTTCCGACGATGAACCAAGGCACCTATTCCGGTAGTCGAGTGGGCCCGCGCTATCCGTTTGCCTCTGAGGTCGTTCCCCACCCGCTGCGCGGTGACGTCGACGAGTTGCCGGTGCTGCAGGGATTCGGGTCCAAGGCGCATAAGGAATATGCGAAAGCATGCCGGAATCACCAAGAAGCGGAAGATCAACGACTGGTCTACGTGGCCATCACCCGTGCCGCTGACATGTTGCTCACTTCTGGGCACCAGTGGGCCGCTGGGCTGAAGAAGAGTCGGCAGCCGAGTAGGTTCTTGATGCTGATTCAACAACACGCGGAGAACTTTCCCGACGATTCCATTCACGATCACACCAACCCCGATAGCACTAACCCCCTCGGCGAGGCGGTTCCGCCCGTTCCATGGCCACCACCTATCGACACCGCCGCCCAGGCCCGCAAACATGCCGCCGCCGCCCTGCTGCAGGCAATTGGGCAAGCCAGCCCTGCCAGTGGAAGTTTGCTGGCAGACCTACCTGACTCCAGCGACCTGGCGCTTGAGAACTTGACGCCTGGTGAAGCCGATGAGGTGGCCCAATGGGAGCATGACATTGACTTGTTGTTGGCTGCTCGCGATCGTCGCTCGACCGGGACTGAATCCAACGCGCCTATTCCGGATTCGCTGTCGGCCAGCGATGTGATGCGTCTGGCGGAAGACCGAGCTAGCTTCGTCGCCGACATCGCCCGACCCATGCCTCGACCCCCGATGCCGGCTGCCGAGCGAGGCACGCGGTTCCATGACTGGGTAGAGGGGCACTACGGTCAGCGACCGCTGTTCGACACGCTCCCCGGTGAGGTTGCCTCACTAGGTGACGAACCAGCACCACTCACCGAGCTGCAGCGCAACTTCGAGCAACTCGAGTACGCATCCATGTCGCCCTATGGCATTGAGGTCCCGTTCACTGTCGTCATCGACGGAACCGTCATTAAGGGGCGAATCGATGCCGTGTTTCAGCGAGGCGAACGCTGGGAGGTGGTCGACTGGAAGACGAACCGGGCTGCCACGGCCGACCCACTGCAATTGGCTATCTATCGAGTTGCGTGGGCGTCAACGGCCGGAGTCGATCCGAACCTCATCGACGGCGTGTTCGTCTACGTGGCTACCGGAGAGGTCAAGCGCTACAGCGACCTGCCCGATGTCGAAGCTCTCGCTCGCGTACTCGCGGCCCCCGAACCTCCTTAGGTCTGCCCGGGCTTCGGCTCCGAACCCAGGACGCGCGACCGCGCGGGCTGGGAATCGCAGACGATCATGGCGAGTAGGGCACTTGGACGGAGACGGCGCAGTGGTCGCTGACAGGTAGGGCGTGGACCCGGGCTGTGCGGCGGGCGAGGGCAAGGTCGTCGCGGCTCAACCCGCCCGCGAGCAAATGGTCGAACTGGATTCGGGGGCGGTAACTTGGGAAGGTCGGAGCAGTCAGCAGCGGGCGCAAGCGGGCAATCGGCCCAGGCAGATGACTGGGAATATTGAGATCACCGAGCACGAATGCGGGTCGCGGGAACATGCTCAACCATCGTCGGATCGTCGCCAATTGTCGGAGGTTGAACCCGGGAACAAACGACAGATGAGTCGCGACGACCGTGACGAGTCCCCGTCGGGTGGCGATGACGGCCGCGATGGCCACCCGTGGTTCGTCGGGGATTCGGATAAGCCGCGGCGGTCCCACATCATCTTGGACCAGCAACGGCAAGCCCATCGAACTAGCCCCGAGGCGTAACATGGCCCATCGAACCACCGGAACGCGCGATACCAGGGCGATTCCGTAACGGGGGGTCGAGTCGCCAGTCCGGTCATCTCGCGCCGTCTCGGCCGGGGTCGCAGGCCGGAAGGTGCGGCGGTTGCCGGGGGTGCCCACAATGGTGGGGGCGAAGCGCCAGTCGACTGCTCCGAGGTGCTCGGCAATCGCGGCCGGTTGATGCAGGCCTCCCGATCGGGGTTGAGCCACATCCACCTCTTGGATCGCCAAGATTGTCGGGTCGAGAATGTCGACCGCTTCGAGCAACTGCGCTCGGGGCGACTGGTCACGTTGACGCCCGAGCACGGGGCGTCCAAACAATATGTTGAAACTGGCCAGACGCACGGTTGGGCCGCTACCAGGTTCGGGTGTCGGGTTCGTGGGGCTTGTTGGAAGAGTCGGACGGGGCGGGTTCGTTGGTGGCCGTCGGGTCGAGGGGCACGGACTCTTCGAGGGGCTTGGGTCGCGCGCCGACGCGGGCTCGCATCCACTCGCGGCTCGGTTCTTCGATGAAACGCCACATCAAGTACGCGAGCACAATGGACATGACGATCAGCCCCACGAGGCTCACCAGATAGATCGGTCCAGTCGAGATGCCCACGGCCGACATGCCGGCGCGCCACAGCCCGTACCAGACCAGGTGCACCATGTAGAGCGAGTACGAAATGTATCCGCCCAGGATCAGCCACCGATGGCTGAAGAAACGTGATGGGCCACGGTTGGTCAGCGCTAATGCCCCGATCCAGGCGATGAGGAAGGGAATGATGATCGCGTACATGCGAGGAGCCTCGTTCGGTAGCTCCGGATACTGCAGGTGGGCGGCGCGGCCCAATCCAATCGAAATGACCACGATCGCCACCGGGATAATCCAGGCCAGCCAACGCGCGACCCGTTCGACGGTTGGACTCGGCCCGTTCTCCCCAGCGAGACGTCGGACCACGAGATACATGAACGCGCCAGCCACAAACTCGGTGAGTACGCGGATGGACGATGCCCAGCCTAGGTTGAGGAACGGATCGTTCGTGCGGGTGAGCCCGATGTAAAGCAGGGGCGTGAGACAGGCGAAGGTGATCAGAGCCAGGGCCGCGGTGGGCAGTCGATCCTTCACACGCCACAAGACGAGAGCGATCAGCGGGAAGAACAGATAGGCCAGCCACTCCATCGACAGGGACCAGGCGACGAAGTTCCAGCCGCGCTGCGGATCCGGTCCCCACTCTTGGACGAGCAGCAGCTGCTTGACGTATTCGAGGGGGTTGAGCCATGAGCGATCAGCCGATTCTCCCGTGGCCAGCGACTGGGCAATAATCGCCAACCCGGCCACATTGAGCATCACGAAGTGCACCGGGTAGATGCGGGCCAGCCGTAGCCACAAGAAGTTCCCTGCCCTACGGGCCTGCAGCCTCGGGCCGAGGCGAGTCAGGTACGTGTGGGCCAAGATGAACCCGGACAAGGCGAAGAACAGGTCGACGCCGAGCGAGCCCACGCGCAAGACCTCGTGGACGAACGGCACGAGCAGTCCAGCGCTGGCCAGGGCAGGCTGGTAGTGGTACAGGACGACCCAAAAGGCAGCGATGAAACGGACACCGGTGAGCTGTCGGATGAATGCAGTCATGACGAAGACGAGTGTCGCACGAGCCTTGGATTCCCGGAGTCGGGCACGCCCAACGACGGGAGTTTCGATGAGCGACTATCGCCCGGCGGTCCGCAACCACGAACGGGCGGGCCAAAAATCAGCGGGTCGGTGGCAACCCATCCAGACCACCTTGGGCGCGGGTCACCAGCGAGATCGCTGACCAGTCGGCGTTGTGGAGGCCGTGGGCTAATGCCGTCAACATCTTTTGGCGGATTGGGTCGGCCAGGGGAAGCGGCACGTTTTGTTCCGAGCCCATCCCCAGAATTAGTTCCATGTCCTTGAGTCCGGTGGTCATCGCCGATCCCAACTCGGAATCAAACTGGCGCTCCTTGATGCGCTCGGAATACCCCGTCAACGGGGGAGAATCGCCCAACAAATCCAGGATCCACTGGGCCGAGTCAGCTGGCACGTGGTACTTCTCGGCGATGGTGTACACCTCTCCGGCCAGTTCGATCCAGGTCGCCAGTGCGTAGGTCGCGCACAGCTTCAGCACGTTGGCGGCTCCCGGTGATGTCCCCGCGGAGATTGTTTGGGTGGTGAACGCTGAGAGCAGTTCCCCAGCGCGATCCACCACCGCAGAGTGGCCCGACACGAAGGCCCGCAGTTGGCCAGCCGCGGCCATGTCTGGTCGTCCCAGCACCGGCGCGGCCAGATAGTCGGAGCCGGCCTCGGCATGGAGGTCAGTGAGCATTTCTGAGCAGTGCGGAGAAACAGTCGTCGTGCAGACATGCACCGACCCGGCTGGCAGCGACTCGAGAATTCCGTCGGCACCCGTTACTGCCTCAATCACCGATGCGTCGTCCATCAGCATCGTCACCACGGCATCAGCATCCGCAGCCGCTTCACTCGGGGTTGACGCCAGTGTCACGGCACTGCCGTGGGAATCCATGAAGTTGCGAGCTCGTTCCGACGAGCGGTTCCACACGGTGAGTTCGAACCCCGCTTCGGCGAGCTGATGGGCGATGCCGCTGCCCATGCGTCCGAGCCCGAGCACACTGACGCGGCGAATAGGGTGGCTAGGGTCTTGCACGGGGCCTCCTCGAGCTGCGACCGCCCGACCTGGGTCGCCCCGGGCGGTGTGTCGTCAATCTGACCCTAGACCCAACTGGCCGCCCATGCCGCGAGTTTGCTCAACGAATCATCGTTCGCTCCCGAGCAGTGCTGGGCGATTCAGTTGCCGGTAAGAGCCTGCTGGACCTGCTTGGCGGAGGGGTTAGACAGCGCCGTTCCGTCTGGCATGACGACCGTTGGGACCAGATGGTCGCCACCATTGTGTGAAGCGACAATATCGGCCGCCGCAGGGTCAGCTTCAATGTTGACCTCAGTGAAGGCAACTCCCGCGCGGGTGAGTTGAGCCTTCAGCCGGGCGCAATACCCGCACCACGGGGTGGTGTAGATGGTCGGCTGGGTGCGCGCCGCTGAGCCGTTGTCCGTTTCCGTGTCCATGTGTTCTCCAACCCACCTGCTTCGTTGTTTATGCCCCGGCGTTGACCGGGGCAGGGTCCAGTGTGAAATCGGTCGGCTGTCCACTGGTCCGGCAATCCGTAGGCACGGGAGTCAACTGCTGCCACACTGGGCGGGTGACGACCTCCGCTGCATCCGGCTCCGACGGTGCCAGCCTAGGCGATCCAGAAGTTGTCTTGTCGAATCTCGACCCCGAGCAGCAGGCAGTGGCAACAACCCTGACCGGGCCGGTGCTGGTGGTGGCCGGTCCCGGGGCGGGCAAGACTCGAGCCATCACTCATCGAATTGCTTACGCCGTGGCCACTGGTGCACACGATCCCGATCGGAGTGTGGCCGTCACCTTCACGAACCGGGCCGCCGGCGAGATGACGCGGCGCCTAGCTGGGCTCGGGGTGGGGGGAGTGCGAGTCCGCACGATCCACGCCGCTGCCTTGCGTCAGTTGCGCTGGGCTTGGCCACAGGCCATCAAGGGCGAGATGTTCACCGTGATGGCCAGCAAGTCGTCCATGATCGCGCAGGTCTGTGCCGAGAAAGGGTTCGCGGCCGAGACTGCAGTCGTACGTGACCTGGCCGCCGAAATCGAATGGGCCAAGGCGCGCCAGATTGGTCACCAGTCCTACCCCGAGGCCGCCGAGTCGGCTGGCCGCATTGGGCCGCCCGGATTCAATCCAGAACAAATCGGCCAGGTCTACGCCGCCTACGAATCGGCGAAGACATCCGCCGGCCGCTTGGACTTCGATGATGTACTGCTGCTGACAATTGCAGTGCTCGAAGACCGGCCCGACATGTGCGAACGGGTTCAATCCACTGTTCGTCATTTTACTGTCGATGAGTACCAAGACATCACAGCTACTCAGCAGAGGCTTCTCGACCTGTGGCTCGGGGACGGGGACGATATCTGTGTGGTGGGCGACCCGAATCAGACGATCTACACGTTCGCGGGTGCTGACCCGGGCGCGATGCGTCGGTTCCGCCAGCACTACCCGCAGGCAGCGGTCGTGCACCTGTCACGCTCGTACCGGTGCTCTCCTCGGATTCTCGAGGTGGCACGTTCGGTGGCTCCGGCTGAGGTCAACCTCCGGTCAATGCAGCCCGAGGGGGCGGCAGTTGTCCTTAGGCGGTACCCCGACGAGACCGCCGAGGCACGCAGTGTGGCGGCAGCGATTGAGCGGACCATTCAGGCGGGTACACCGGCCCGAAATATCGCGATTCTGGTCCGCATTCATGCCCTGACTGCCCCGTTCGAAGCGGAGTTGGCGCGACGCCGGATCCCCTACTCGGTTCGCGGTGACCGTCGCTATTTTGATCGGCCGGAAGTGCGCCGGGCCGTGTCCGTTCTGCGCGCGGCACTGCGCTCCACGTCCGCCGCCAGCGGCGGACCCAACCCAGATCCCGGCCTCGCCGACACGAAAGAGACAGTCACCTCGCTCGTCCGGGTTCTTCTGGAACCGCTCGGCTATAGCGCGACTCCGCCAGCTGGTTTGGGCCACACGCGCTCGGAATGGGAATCTCTGGCCGCACTTGTCGGGATGGTTGACGAGCTGGCCCGCAACAGCGCCGACTTGACCTTGGCAGGTGTTGTCGACGAACTCGCTCGCCGACATGCTCTGGACTACGCCCCCGGGGTTGATGGCGTCACTATCGCCACCATGCATGCAGCCAAAGGCCTCGAGTGGCCGGTGGTGTACGTTCCCTGTCTCGCCGACGGGATCGTCCCCCTCCGACAGGTCGCACGATCTGAGGCTCTTGATGAGGAACGGCGCCTGCTGTACGTGGCGATCACTCGCGCCGCGCGGACGCTGGAACTGTCATGGTCGCGCGGCAATGCTGGCAGGTCACGCCACCGGGATGTCAGCCGGTTCTTGACAGCGTTACCAATCGTGAACAGTCGGTGACGCTGAGCTGAATTTGCCCGACTCTTGGCGAAATTTCCCGACTATTTGGGTGATGTCGGAATGTCCTTGACGTGTCCTGCGTTGGACTGAACGTAACCGGAAAAGTGGTTGTGAGGGCTTGACGGTACGGGTGCGCAGCGGCTGGAGCGGCAGTGGCAACTGCGGATCCGTTGATTGTCGTACCCCACCGGCACGATGGTTCGGACGGGTCGATCGAGCGGCAGATTGGGGAGCACTATGGGCACGCAACTCGCGGAACCTCAGATCCCTCAACAGGGAGCGGCAGGTGGCGTGTTCGACACGTGGCAATCTGTGCGTGATCTGGCCAGCCGCGCGCTGGTCGCGGAGCCGGGCACTGTTGCATGCCGCACCCTCGATGCTGAGCTGTGGTTCTCAGAGGACCCCCGAACCATCGAGACGGCTCAACAAATGTGTTGGCAGTGCCCGTTGCGGGTCGAGTGCCTCCTGGGTGCCATTGACCGCGCTGAACCCATCGGCGTGTGGGGTGGCGAACTGTTCGAGCGCGGACGGATCGTTGCCCAGCCCACCCCCAAGGGTCGGCCCCGCAAGGATGCTGATCAGGTAGCCGAACGGGCCGAGTCGCGGCTGCGCAGGCGCCTGCGGGAGGCCGAGCTGCACATGAGCGCCGAACAAGCCGAACGTGTGTGGGCGTCGGTAGATCGGGACGACCCAACGGCGGGTACCGTCGGCGCCGCCTAGATCGCTTCCGGCAAATCGTCGGCGAAGCCAGGAATCCACTGCTGGGCAATTGCGCGGGCTGCCACTGTCGCATCAAGCTGACACAAGACCCCGAGGGAGCCGAGCCACACGCGGTGGATCAGCAGATACTGCGGCGGCAGGTTGAACTTCAACCCGGTCGAGAAGTCGCTTGAGCGGACGTCCTTCACACGCAAGAACTGTTCGCGCAGCCACGACCGCGAGTAATGGAACTCGGCGTGCCGCAGAGGCTCTGTAAACGGCATGAGGTAGTTCGTGATCTGGGGCGGATCCACGCTCACCGACGGTTTGAGGAACCCTTCGGCACGCAACCCCTGGACCAACGTCTCCGGGTCGGGCTCGCGTATGGCCATCGATACCAGGGGGCCAATCGCCGGTGGAAAGCCATCGGGCAAGAACGCGCACGCACCGAAGTCGATCACGGCCAACTTGCCGTCGGCAGTGAGCATGAAGTTGCCCGGATGGGGGTCGGCGTGGAGCAGCCCGGCCCGCGCCGGGCCGCTGAGCAGAAACTCCAGATACAGAGCGCCAGCGTCGTTGCGCTGTCGTGCGGTTCCCTCCCGAATGATCGCGCTCAACCCGATCCCGTCGACCCATTCGCTGATCAGGCAGCGTGGACTCGCCGCCAAGATGTGCGGCACCACGAACTGCGGGTCGCCCTCGTAGGCGGCAGCGAAAGCCCGCTGCCGTTTCGACTCCGCGAGATAGTCGAGTTCCTCCTCGACTCGCGCCTGGAGTTCGGCGATCAGGGGCTTCATCTCGACACCGGGCGCGAGTGCGCCGAAGGTGCGGGCCAGTCTGCCTGCCTGCTTGAGGTCGGCCCTCAAGGCCTTCGCTGCCCCCGGGTACTGCACCTTGACTGCGACTTCGCGGCCGTCCCGATAGCGGGCGCGGTGGACTTGACCGATCGAGGCCGCAGCGGTTGGAGTCTCATCGAACTCGCTGAACCGTTCGCGCCAGTCGGCCCCGAGTTCTGCCTCCATAACCTGTCGTACGATCTCCGGTGGCATTGGCGGGGCGGCATTCTGCAGTTTCGTCAAGACGTCTCGGTAAGGGCCCATCAGTTCCTCGGGCAGAGCCGCCTCGAACACGCTCATCGCTTGGCCGACCTTCATAGCTCCACCCTTGAGTTCGCCGAGCACCCGAAAGAGCTGTTCGGCCGTGCGGGCCTGCAACTGAGCTTGTACCTCGGCAGCGGGCCGTCCGCCGATTCGCTTGCCGAAGCCCCACGCTGTTCTACCGGCGTAGGCGACTGGCAGAGCAGCCATCTTCGCTGACCGGCGAATCCCGCCTCCGTCGAGATGTTCGATGGACTCGTCAGAGCTGGGCGAGTCAGAGGTCGCGCCCGAGGTCGCGTCGCTGGTCATGGGGCCATTGTGTCGTGAATCAGCCGCCCTGGGGATAACCATTCCGGCGATTCGGACTCTCGGGCACACTCGAGCCCGTCGACAGCCGTCCCACCCAAGCCAGTAAGCGTGGTGGCGAGTTCGTCGTTGCGCCAAGTAGTCGGACAGTCGAGAGGGGACGCTGATGACAACAACCGCCACCACCCAGGTCGGGAAGTCAGGTCGCGGGAGTCGGAGCGAATCGATTGGGCGCGCCAGGGCTCGGGCACGCCTCGTTGACTGGGCCGGTGGCGCCACCGTAGTAGTCGACCACGCATCGACTGTCTTCGTCGTGGCCGCCGAATACTCCATCAAGGTCGGAGAAGGGACGCCGATGGCCGAATGGTTGCGCAGCCTCAACGGCCATCGTGATCTCAGCGCAGAGCTGGCCATGGCGTGCGCGTGTGGTGTCGACGTCGCCACGGCAGCCGAATCCATCACTCGGCTCCTGGATGCCGGCGCGCTGCGACTCGTCGCCCCAGATCCGGTGGCGGGGATCGAGTTGTGGGGCCCGGAGGCAGTGACTCAGCCGCTAGCGGCCGCGTGTCGGGAGGTGCTCCCCGCCCGGATTGCGGGGGTAGTCGTCGACTGGGCGGCGACAGCGCGCGCCCCGCGCCGCGCACTTGAACACCGGTCGCGGTCCTTGCGGCGACACACCACGCGCACGTCCGTCGTTGTGCTGGGTAGGCGCTTCCCCAACGACGCAGAGGTCGCTTTCGTTGACGAACTGCTGGCCGTTGATCGCACAGTGCTGGTGGTGGGTTGCGATGCGGGCGGTGTCCGATGGGGACCTCTCGTGCGCCCCGGCACAGCCGGTTGCCTGCGCTGCGAACAAGTCTCCCGTGCCCGCCAAGACCCGTACTGGATCAACGTTTCGCGGTCGTTAGTGATCAATCAACACCCGGAGCGGGATGCTGACCGGACCATGATTGGTGTGCTGGCCGCACTGTTCGTGGCCCGATGCGAGTCAGTGTGTCGAGGTGAGCCGCCCGAACTGATCGCGGGCGCTTCTCATCGCGCTGTGGAACTGTTCGAACCAGTATCGGGCCATACGAGCCGCTACCGCATCACTCCCCAAGTGCGCTGCAGTTGCTGGTGGACGGACTGACCACAGTCACCGCGCCCGGGTGTCCTGTCGTAGTCTCCTGCCATGAGCTTCACTGAACCTCCTCCGCCTTTTTCGCCGAGCGACTACACGCCCGCCCGCGACCACCTACAGGTGTCGGCAAGTGATGATGGCGTGGTGACAGTCAGCCTGTCGAACCCCGAACGCCGCAACGCCATGTCGGCTCAGATGACGCAGGCATGGGGGCGCCTCATGCGCGCCCTGGCGGGGTCGACGGCAGTCCGCTGCGTGGTTGTTACCGGTGAAGGCTCGGCCTTCTGTTCCGGCGGCGACACCGGTTGGATCGGATCTGAACCCGGCGCGAGCGTGGACGCCTTGCGTCGCAGAATGATCCCGTTCTACCGAACTTGGCTCAGCGTGCGGGACCTTCCCGTTCCGGTCATCGCTGGGATCAACGGTCCGGCTGTCGGTGCCGGGGCGTGTCTGGCGTTGGCCGCCGACGTGCGAATCGCCGCTCCCGAAGCACGATTCTCGGTGCCCTTCTTGCGGCTCGGGATGCACGCCGGGATGGCGACCACATATCTGCTGCCAGAGATCGTGGGAGTCGCGGCCGCGCGTGATCTGCTGTTCACCGGCCGTTCGGTCGACGCTGACGGAATGCAACGGCTCGGCTTGGTGTCGGAAGTGGTTCCCACTGACCAGTTCTCGTCAGCGTTAAACGACATGGCAGCAGCCGTAGCTGGCAACGCCCCCATCGCAACCCGGCTGACGAAGGAGATCCTGCGCGGCAGGGGCCCGCAATCACTCGAGGATTCGATTCAGTGGGAGTCCTTGGCGCAGCCGATCACCCTGGCGACAGACGACTTGCAGGAGGGCCTGGCGGCCGCTCGCGAACGTCGTGCACCGCAGTTCAAAGATCGCTAGTATCGACTCAACTCGAGCTACTCCGACCTGGAGAACTCGCAGTAGGGCCAACAAAGCCCCCAACGAAACTGTGGCCGTCTGCCTTCCCCTTGCGTCAGGCCGGTGTCGTTGGGGGCTCTGTTGGTACTGACGCTAACCGCCCTCTGAACACCTGCGCAAGAGCAGCGGCCACATGCTTACCCACCCCTGTGGATAAGCATGTGGAAAGACTGTGAGACATGCCGACCTAGCGTGTGGACGGAGCGGGGGACACCCTGGGGATCACGATCTTTCCAGTCTACCTGAAAGGGTTGTTCACCAGGGAAAACATGTGTCCACCGGCTGTGCAGAAGAAATAGTTGGCGGTAATTTCAACGAATGTCCGGGTGGGTTGACCGTTGTAGCGAGGGTGGGGATGAGAGTGCTTGTCTGCCACGTCATCCGAGCTCGACGGCGCGGGCCACGAGGTGCGACACCGTGGCATCCACGGGAGGCATCTGGCGTCGGTCGAACCAGCGAACTTGCGGCCCGTGTGGGTCGGAACCTGATGCAGCGGAACTGCTGTCTGGCGGCGGTTGGCCGATAGCAACGAACTGCACATCCCAGTGGAACCCGGCACAAGAAAATTCTGGTGTGAGGCGGTAGCGCCGCAAGCCAACGACCGGGACGGCGATCTCGACCTCGTCAAGGTGGGCTTCCTCGCGAACTTCGCGTTCGGCCGCTGCACGCACCGACACGTCGGTGGGTTCCACGTGGCCGCCGAGCTGGAACCAGGCGCTGGCGCGGGGATGAAACGTCAGACAGACCTGTTGGTGGTCAGGACTCATGAGAACCGCGCTGGCAGTCACATGCGCAGGCTGGCACTCGCGGGAGAGGGCATCCGGATGGCGCGAGGCGAACTCGCCGAAGGCGTCGACCAGCCCGGGGTCGAGCAAGGACGACTGCCGAAGCTGCGCGAGCAGGAAGTTGAGGCGCCTATCGCTAGGGGTGGTCACCACGGTTGGACTCGCCATCGTCTGGCTCGGTCGAGCCGTCACCGTCGCCGGGAACTTCGATCTGGCCGCCATCGGCCGCCGTGGCCGTATCGGGAGAATCTTGGCTCGCCTCGAAGGCCTCGAGAGCTTCCATGCTGATAGATCCTGTGTTGCCGAGGACAAAACCGTCGACGTCTTCGAGATCCTCAGCGGTCGGCAGCAGGTCCGGATGGTTCCACAGCGCGTCCCGGGCGGCCGCGGACTGGCCGGTCCGCAGCCGCTGCCAGAGTTCAGCGGCCTCGCGCAACTTGCGCGGACGCATCTCCAGCCCGACCAGGTTCGCGAACGTCTTCTCGGCTGGCCCGCCGCTGGCCCGCCGTCGGCGCAAGGACTCCTGCAATTGCGGGAAGCTCGGCAGCTTGTCGCCCACAGCCGCGGCCGTCACATCGTCGACCCAACCCTCGATGAGGGCCAACAGGGTCTCAAGACGCACCAGGGCTGCCTTCTGCTCTTCGGTGTCGTGCGGCTCGAATACGCCAGAACTCAAGACCTCTTGGATTGCCTGCGGGTTGTTGATGTCTACGTCGCGCATGGCCTCTTCGATGCGAGCCGTGTCGATGCGAATCCCGCGAGCGTAGGCTTCGACGGAAGCCGCCACCCGCGAGCGCAGCCATGACACATGCGCGAATAGTCGCTGGTGGGCTGCCTCACGCACTGCCAGGAAGATGAGGACGTCGCGGTCGGGCAGTTCAAGGCCTTGGGAGTATTCCTTCACATTGGCGGGCAGCAAAGCCGCACTCCCGGCCGGGGCGAGCGGAATGCCGATGTCGGTGGCTGAGACGACTTCCTGGGCGAGCGCGGCCAGGCCTTGCCCCAGTTGGGCACCGAACATCGACGAACTCATCGCCTTGGCCATCCCCATCAATGGTTCCAGCATGCTGGCGAGTTCGGGCGGTACTGAGTCGCCGAGTTCAGACAGTCCCGGAAGCCCGGGCATTCCGGGCAGCACCCCCGGCGAACTGCCGTCGGTGCCGGGGGCCATGACGGTCTGCAAGTGCTCGGCCACTGGTGCCACGATGTCTTTCCACGCCGGGAGCGTATTTTCGATCCACTCCGCCCGCGACCACGCGTGTGCAGTCCCGCCAGCGGCCGGAAAGTCGGTGGCCGGATCTAGCCAGATGTCGGCCAGTTCCAAGGCGTCGTGAACTGCGCGTTCTTCCGACGCTGAAGTGGACTTGTCACCTTGCTGGGCGACGGCTTGACGCGCAACCGTTGCGGCCAGTTCCCAGTTGACAGGGCCGTCGACGGCGCCGCCCGACTGCAACATGCTGCCGAGTTGCTGGAGGGCAGAGCCCAAACTGGCCATGTCGAATCCTCCGGGCCCACCGAACCCGCCGAGACCTCCCGGCCCCCCGAAGCCTGGAGGCATGCCGGAGGGGGGCTGGTTCGAGTCGTCATCGTCCGAGTTGCTGGTAAATCCAAAGCCATCCGATGCCATGGGCACCAAACTACTGCCCCGGCCAGGCCCTGACCACCGCCAATTGTGCAGTTTCGCCGACAGCGCAGACCCATGTCGCACCGCTTCGTGGTAGCCGGTTCGGATTGATCGCGGCCACGGAGGCCAGCGAACGCGCTTGAGAACCCGGACCAGGCAATCGCTGAGGCAGGGGGATTCACCGGGTAGGCTCGGCGCATGCTCGTCCTGTTGTGGTGGCTGCCGGTGATCGTCGCGACGTGCGTCGCGATCGTTGTGGTGCGGCGCCGGGCCGAAGCGGCACAGGACCGCGACCCGGGCCACCTGACAGACGAGGAACTTCGTCGGATCCGCCAAGCCCTGCGGCGGCCAGCTCGCACATCTACCCAATCCGAGCACAGCGAGTGAGCGGACCAGAAGGGGCTGACAATCAGGCACAATCTGGTTCCGATTCGGCCGTGGGACGGGGCGCCTGGTCCATTCCGGACTCGTTGATCGAGCGCCATAGGCGGCGGTTCGCATTCACCGTCAGCGTGGTCCTCACCATCGTCATGGTTGCGGCCTTCACGACTTTGCCGGTGCCGTTTGTGAAGTTTTCTCCCGGCCCGCTGTACAACGTGCTCGGCAACGTCGGCGAGCAAGACGCCATCGACATCAGCGGTCGCCGAGTGTTCGCCACCACGGGAGACCTGGACCTACTCACGGTGACGGAGCGGGGCGGGCCGATCGGACAACTCACCGTGCCGGAACTCGTGGCAGGGGCGGGTGCCCGCGACGACGAGGTAGTGCTGGAGTCGTCCGTGTACCCGCCCGGAACGTCCCGGGACGAAGTGTTGCAGCGGTCTTCGGGAATGTTCTCGGCCTCAGAGGCTGCTGCCGTCGCCGCAGCCATGCAATATCTGGACATTCCCGTCGAAGCATCTGTGGTGGTGGACTTCGTGGTGCCCGAATCCCCGTCGGAGGGTGTTCTGCAGCCGGGCGATCAGATCGTCACGATTGACGGGCAGCCGGTTGCCGACGCCGAGGACGTTCCGCAACTCGTCCGTGGACTCGCCCCCGGAGACACTATTCCGGTCCAGATTGTGCGCGGAGACACGGAAGAAACAGTTGAGCTCACGCTGGGCTCGAATCCGAGGGACCCTAGTGTGCCGTTCATGGGTATTCAAGTTCGAGTCGAAGTTGAACCACCCTTTTCCATCACCTTCAACCTGCAAGGAATTGGGGGGCCGAGCGCTGGACTGGTGCTGGCGCTCGGGATCATCGACAAGCTCACGCCGGACAACATCACCCACGGCAAGAAGGTAGCCGTGACGGGAACGGTAGCACGATCAGGTGCCGTAGGAGCAATCGGCGGCCTCCCCCAGAAGATCGCTTCATCCCGAGACGCGGGAGTGGAGCTGCTGGTGTTCCCCGAAGCTAACTGCCCCGAGGTGGCGTTCGCCAACCCTGACGGGCTCGCAATGGCGCCCGTCAGCAACCTTCGCCAGGCCGTGCGCATCATCGATTCGTTTACTGCTGGCGAACGGACTGTCGAGTCTCTACCGACCTGCCCGGGTGCTGACCAGTCCTGACCGACTGCGGGTCGGGTTCTTGCTGGGGCCGGCAACGGAGGTGCGAGGCATCCGGCGGAGGCAGCCAGCGTCAAAGTGCTCCCAGGTGCACCGGCTCTCAGGAGTCGGCGAAAGTCGCGAGCAGGCCAGCGGCCAGAGCGGGGACGAGGTTGTCGCCGACGAGAACGTCGTCGCCGTCGCCAGGGCGCTTGGCAGAATCGGCGGATTGCTCGGCCCCGGCCATCGCACGCACCCGGAGCGCGCTCATGCGTTCCCCGGTTCGGAGCACCGCCACGGTCATGCGGACTTCGCGACGCTCAGGGTGCTGGGTGGCGGCAGCCAGCATCTCAGCCTCAGTAGCTCCAGCTGATACGTCGAGCTCGGCTTCCGGCGACAGGATGAACCGCTCAACGGACAAGGCGGCCCCCGCGACGGTGGGTGGCCAAGCAATGTGTGCGAGAGCTTCGTCGAGGGGAGCGGCTTCGTCGTCCCACTCCTGCTCGATAGGAATCAGACCCGCTTCAACCGTTCCCGTCGCGTCGGCTTCAACGACTCCCTGCTGGTGCAGTTGCTGCCAGAGGGCTGGTTCGCGCGCCGCGAGTTCGCGCCCTCGGGCCAGCGCGAACAGCCGGGTCGGCTGGTCCCATCCGGAAGAAGCTACATGTGATTCGACTTCACGCACGACCTTCACCAGGTCGGCGATGGGGTCAGACATCGGCTCCTCCTTGCCGGTCAGGGTCAACAAGTGACCACATTCACCCACATTACTGGCCGGGCGGTTGCTGGCCCGGAGGCGCCAGGACTCGGCCACCACCAGCCAGTTTCAAACGCGGGCCCCAGGACCAGCACAGCATGGTGCACGTTCGCCTTTTCTGCGCCAATGACCGCCAGCGTGCCCGTGGCGAGGCCAATTTTCGACGTGTCGTTGAGACCGTGTGCAGTCCGGACTCCGCGACCACGTAGGGTGAGAGTGTGAGCTTCGGAACAACATCGCAAGGCGGACGGCCCACTGGACCAGCCCCCGGGTTGTCGCGACGAGGCAAGGTCGCCGCAATCACCGTCGGCATACTTTTCGTCCTCTTCATCATTCTCGTCATCTTCACTTCGTTCTACACGGACCTGTTGTGGTTCGACTCGATGGAGAAACGGTCGGTATTCACGACCCAGATCGGTACCCGCAGCCTGCTGTTCGTGATTTTCGGTGTGCTGATGACAGTCATCGTCGGGGTCAACCTGTGGCTCGCGTACAAGTTCCGGCCGCGAGACTTGCCCCGAAACCAGGAGCAACTGAGTCTGGACCGCTATCGCGAAGGCCTCGAACCGTTGCGACTCGGCCTTGGGGTAGCCGTTGCAGTAGTGCTCGGCCTCATCGCGGGCGTGTCGGCGCAATCGGAATGGCGCACCTGGGCGCTGTGGCGAAACCGGCAGGAATTCGGTGAGACAGATCCGTTCTTCAACCTCGATATCGGCTTCTTCGTCTTCAGCTATCCGTTCATCAGATTCCTGCTGGGCATGGCGTTCGCTGCAGTATTGCTCGGTCTTGTGGTCGCTCTGGTCGTGCACTATCTGTACGGCGGCATCCGCATTCAGCCACCCGGTCCGCGCGTGTCAGCTGCCGCGCAGAGTCACCTGTCGGTGTTGTTGGCCGTCATCTGTGCGCTCAAAGCGGTTGCCTACTGGTTTGATCGTTACGGACTGGCACTCAAGAGCGAAAGCCTGGTTCAAGGTTTCACCGGGCTCAAGTACCGGGACATTCACGCCCAGTTGCCCGCCCTGCAAATTCTCACGTTCGTTGCTGCGATCGTGGCCGTCTTGTTCCTCGTCAACGCTTTCCGTCGTTCCTGGTTTGTCGCCGGAGCAGGCCTCGGAACTCTCGTAGTGGCGGCGATCGTAATCGGTGGGATCTATCCGGCGGTCGTCCAACAGTTCCAGGTGCGCCCCTCGGAGTTGGTCCGCGAAGCTGAGTCCATCGAGAACAACATTCAAGCCACTCGACAGGCCTACGACCTCGTTGATGTTGAAGTAATTGACTACAACGCCGCGCCTGAACCCAATCGTCAGGTGCTGCGCCAGCAGACCGGGACTCTTGACGCTGTGCGGATCGTGGATCCGGCGGTCGTTTCGCCCACATTCCGGGCCCTGCAGCAGATCCGAAGCTTCTATTCGTTCCCCGACGTGCTCGACGTCGATCGCTACATGATCGAGGGCACAGAACGCGGGGCCGTAGTCGCGACCCGTGAAGTTGATCTCAACGGCATCAATCCGAGCCAACGAAACTGGGCTAACGACCACCTCGTCTACACGCACGGCTACGGGTTCGTGGCGGCCTTCGACAACGCGAAACAAGCCAACGGCAACCCCGTGTGGATGGAGTCGGATATTCCACCGGAAGGCGCTCTCAACATTACTCAGCCGCGGGTCTATTTCGGCGAGTCTTCGCCCGAGTACTCGATCGTTGGCGCGGAAGAAGGCGCTGAACCTCGCGAACTCGACTTCCCCGACGATTCGGCACCGTCGGGTCAGCGCAACAACACCTACGAAGGCACCGGTGGGGTCCCGATGGGTTCGGCGATCAATCGGCTCCTGTT
>CBFGTA010000024.1:0-21912 GCA_965651595.1 uncultured bacterium
ACGATGAGGGCACACCACCCGCCCGAGTAGCCCTGAATCCAGCCCCCTAACCACACGAATACAGCGGCCGCAATCACGGGAACCACGCACAGTGCCACCACGATGCGGCGGGCAGTCGTCAGGCGAGGACTCACCCGTTCCCAGTTCGCATCGGCCACGGAGAACGGTACTGACGCCTCAGCAGGCGCTGGTGATGACGCGGCAGGGGTCTGGTCGTTCATGCAGTCAGTCTTGCACGCGGTGTGGGAATCTCTCTGGAAGAATCCAGCCTTTAGTCTGGAGCCATGCCTCCTGCCGTCGAGTTCACCGATTCAATCTCCCCGCGGGGACGTTTGCGTCTGCGTACTCGAACTGCCATCCGGGCAGGCCGTTGGGCGGCGGCCGCATCCCGCCGGATGGGCAAGGGCGAAGGAATGGTGGTCGGCGGGCGAGTGATGATGCGGTTGGCGCCGCAGCTCATCGGGGATCTCGCCGGTGAGCGAGTGGCAGCGCTGGTGTCGGCAACCAACGGCAAGACGTCGACCACTCGCCTACTAGCTATGGCCGTGAGTCAGACCGGTTCGGTCCTAACCCAGGAGACCGGCGCCAACATGACCAGCGGAGTGGCGGTGGCCCTGGCTGACGGCGACCGCGACGCCCCGGCTGTTCTCGAAGTTGACGAGGCGTATCTGCCTCTGCTCGCTCCTCAACTGCGGCCCCAGGTCATCCTCTTGGCCAACTTGTCGCGCGATCAGCTCGATCGCATGAACGAGGTGGCGATGACTGCCCGCAAGTGGAGGGTGATGCTGCGTGGACTGCCTAACGTCACGGTCGTGGCGAACGCCGACGACCCGGTGATTGCCTACGCTGCATCCGACCATCCGCACGTGGTGTGGGTGGCCGCCGGGCAAGTATGGACGGCGGACGCGGTTGCGTGTCCTGACTGTGGCGATCTGCTCGCGCGCGATGGTTCTGACTGGAGCTGCCCGGGCTGCGGTCGGTCGCGGCCGGAACCGCGATGGCGACTCGAGTACTCGGCCGATCCCGCCAACCCGACCAGTCGCGCAGTGTGCGGCGACGACGTCTACGACCTCAGCGGTCTGTCACTGCCAGGTCGATTTAATGCCGCGAACGCCACGATGGCCTTGGCTGTGTGCGAAGAACTTGGGCTTGACTTGGATCGGTCGGTCCAGCTGATGAACGGTGTTGCGGCTGTTTCGGGACGCTACGCCACGGTCGTGGTCGGCTCGCTGCGCATCCGCTTGCTGCTGGCCAAGAATCCGGCCGGGTGGAGCGAATTGTTCGATGTGATGCCTCCCGCCCCGACACCGGTCATCGTCACCATCAACTCGAACGCCGCTGACGGCAAAGATCCGAGCTGGCTATGGGATGTGCCTTTCGAGAAGCTGCGCGGTCGAACCGTGATTGCGACCGGGGACCGCCGCTACGACCTGGCCGTCCGCCTGCTGCACGCCGAAGTAGATCACCAGGTGGTCGCAGACCCGTACCGGCCGGATGCTGACCTGCCAGCCGGGGTCCGTGACCTCGCCGTGATCGATTGTGCCGCAACCTACACGGCATTTCATGGTCTGCGGACCCGAGCCGACCGGGAGGCCAAACGGTGAGCACTTCCACCCAACAACTCACCATCGTCAGCATCTATCCCACGTTATTGGGCACCTACGGCGACGGTGGGAACGTTCTTGCCCTCGCGCACCGGGCACGTCTGCGCGGCTACGAAGTAACAACCGTGTCAGTCGCGCCGGGGGAAGCGGTACCGGCGTCAGCAGACCTCTACGTCCTCGGGGGAGGCGAAGACACGGCACAGACCGCGGCCGCTCGAGCCCTGATCGCCGACGGGGGGCTCGCCCGGGCCGCTGCAGGCGGGTCACCAATCTTCGCGGTCTGCGCGGGGTATCAACTACTCGGCCACGCGTTTCCCACCGCTGACGACTCTGCTGTGGCGGGGCTCGGACTGCTCGACGTGTCGACGAACCGTCTGCCTCGTCGAGCCGTAGGCGAAGTGAGCAGCCGTCCATCTCCCCACGCCCCCGACGGACTAGACAATCCTCTCCTCGGCTACGAGAACCACGCCGGACAAACCACCGTCGGTCCTGGCGCGTCGCCCCTAGGAATCGTTACTCACGGGGTTGGGAACGGGGACGGCACCGAAGGGGCCATCACCGGGCGAACCCTGGGCACCTACCTGCACGGACCCTGCCTGGCTCGAAATCCTCGGTTGGCCGACCTGTTGTTGTCATGGGCCATCGGAGTGCAGTTGGATGATCTCGTAGAGCCCGAGGTAGAACAGTTGCGCGCTGAGCGACTCCGCTTCCTCGCCGAGCACTAGGCCCTCCAGACCGGGTGGGCTCGACAGACAGATAGGAGCCCACGATGAGGACTGAGGTTCGCCACTCACCGTCATTTGCAGTAGCGCGGCTACACATGGATCCGGGGGAAGCGGTCCAGGCGGAGTCCGGAGCAATGGCGTTGATGAGTTTCGGAATCGAGGTTTCGGCCCAGATGCAAGGCGGGCTGATGAAGAGCCTCAAACGATCGGCCCTTGGCGGCGAATCCTTGTTCGTGACTACTTATACCGGCCACGCCGAGTACCCCACCTGGGTCGATGTGGCGGCTCGACTGCCCGGTGACATCACGTCAGTCGACCTCGATGGAACCTGGGCCCTGATCGTTACCCGCGGTTCGTGGCTGGCCAACAGCAGTGGAATCGGAATGGAGACGAAGTGGGGCGGTCGGTCCATGCTGTTCGGTGGCGAGGGTGGTTTTGTAGTGCGCCTCAGTGGTCAAGGAACTGCGGTGCTGTCCACCTACGGGGCACTCGACGTGATGGACGTACCGGCTGGCCAAGGGTTCACCATCGACACCGGCCACCTGGTGGCCTATCAGGAAGGCATGAACGTGAACGTCCGCAAAGTCGCTCGCGGTTGGGTCCAGTCAGCCAAGAGCGGTGAAGCGCTCGTCATGGACGTGCAGGGGCCAGGCCGCATTTGGACCCAGTCACGAAACCAGGGCGAACTGGTTTCCTGGCTGACCGAGGTGCTGCCGTTCACCCGCAACTAAGTCAAGCTCTCATCCGTCGATGAGTCTGCGGCAAAGTAGCCCCACCGGTTGCCCCACCGGTTGCCCCACCGGTTGCCCCACCGTCACCACCCGCCCCCAGACCCAGCTTCCCACCACTCAGAGTTCCCTGAACCGAAAGGACCCGCTATGACCATTCCCGCCGAGGGCCGCAGTCGAGATGAGATTCTCGCCGAAATCCAATCCATGAAAACTCAAGACGCCCAGTGGTACCGCGGGCGCACGTTCAGCCTGATTTACCCGACCGGCCGCGAGGACGTGGACGAAGTCTTGCTCGATGCGTCAAACGCCTATCTCTACGAGAACGCACTCAATCCGATCCGTTTTCCGAGCCTGCAGTAGATGGAGGCCTTCATCGTCGGCTCCACCGGGGAGCTCGTGCATCTGCCCGCGGACGGCGGCGGCACCCTAGCGTCGGGCGGGTCGGAGTCGATTCTGATGTCCGTGCTCGTCAACCGGGATCGGGCCCGCGCCGAACGGGGGATCGGAGTGGGTGCTGGCAACATCGTGTATCCCGTCTCGGCCCACGCGGCGTTCGCGAAGGCCGCCCACTACTTGGAACTCGAAGCCCGACCGATCCCGTTGACGCAAGATTTCACGGCCGACGTGGATGCCATGGCCGACGCGGCCGATGACAACACGGTGTTGATGATGGGTTCGGCGTATGGCTACCCACACGGGGTCATGGATCCGATCGAAGACTTGTCGGCGGTCGCCGCCGAGCGCGGCATCGGATTCCACTCCGACACGTGCATTGGCGCCTTCGTCCTGCCGTGGCTGGAGAAGCTCGGTTACGACATTCCCCCCTACGACTTCCGGTTGCCCGGTGTTACCCAAATGTCGTGCGACGTCCATAAGTACGGCTACTCCATCAAGGGCTGCTCCGTCATCCTGCACCGGAAGTCCGAATGGATCGGCAAGCAGTATTTTCTCTACAACGACTGGCCGTCAGGGCTTTACGGGACCCCCACCGTGGCTGGTGCCCGTCCAGCGTCCCCCATCAGTGCCGCCTATGCGGTTCTCAACTATCTCGGCGAAGACGGCTATCTGGACCTGATGCGTACATTAATGGAGGCCACCACGACGATCCGGGCCGGAATTGAGGCCGTCGACGGCCTGCGCATTCTGGGCAACCCGATCGGGCCGTTGCTGTCGTTCGCCAGCGACACTATGGACGTCTACGCCGTGTGCGACCTCATGGATGACCGCGGATGGAACCTTGACCGCAACACCAGCCCCAACGCGCTGCACATGATGGTCTCACCGATCCACGCAACGGTCGCAGAAGAGTTCCTGTCCGATCTGCGCTGGGCAGTCGCCAACCACGGCGAGTCGCGTGGTGTGGAGGCTCGCTACAACTAGGGCGTCTCGGCTCGCCGCAGCTAGGACTCGGTAGCCTTCGTCGCGCGACCAGGACCCGGGTTAGTTTCGGCAAACGCCGTAGCAATTGCTGCCGACCGGCTGAGGGCGACAATGCCCGCCAGGATGGCGAGTGAGGCGACGATCATCAGCACGATGTTGACGATCCCGCCTTGGAGCACTTCGTCAAACAGATACACGCCGAGTAGTGTCGCCACAATCGGGTTGAGGCTCATGACCGCCGGGAACGAAGCCGTGATCGGCCCGGCCCGGAAGGCCATGAGGGGGAACAAGACTCCGAGTAAGGTCGACACTACGGTGACGTAAAACAGCCAACTGCCGAATAGAGCACCTACTCCCCCGTTGCTGGCAATTTCGATGGAGCCTTTGGTGAACGGAGCGACAGCGCCGTTGATCACGCCGCCCGCCACCCCCAAAAGGGCCGCACGAGTCTTGCCATGGGTTCGGTATCCCCACACGATGACAACCGCGCAGACTGCCGCCGTGGCGACAACGGACGAAAGCCATCGCTCGGTGCTCGTCGATGCTTCCCCTTCGGTCGGTTGAGCGAAGGTGACGAACAAGGCGATTCCGACGGTGACGACGATCGCCCAGAACCAGTCCGTGCTCGTCACTCGCGCCTTGCTGATCCACATGGACAGCGGTAGGACGAACACGAGTTGACTGACAAAGATGACCTGGATGACGGAGATGTTTCCCAGGCCCAGGGAGGCCACGTGGAAGCCGTAGCCGATCACCATGAGCAGAAATGCGAACAAGAACAGCGGCTTGACGAGGGTAGCCAGAACTGCCTGAGCCTCATTGCGTCCAGCGTGGCTCGGGCTGTTGGCGGCCTTGTGCTGGAGGACGTTGCTGAGTGCCTCAATGGCCGCAGCCATGATGACTAACACAACGGCGAGGGCGGCAGCGGTGGTCATCGTCTCCCCTGGGTAGTCCGTGGCACGTGATGTCGGCGATCACAGCCTAGGGCGCGAATGCTCACCTTGCGCGGTATGAGCCTCGACTACCCGGGCAGGTTGGTACCCCCCGCTCCGCGGCGTCGGCTACTACCGTGGATTCGACCATCACATGCCTTCGGTAGATTGGCTCGCATGACTGAATCTGAGACAACAGCCACCGTCCCGCCGAGTTTCGTGCTCCGGATCGACCATGTCGGGCTCGCCGTTCGTGATTTGGAAGCCGCCAAAGACTTTTACGCCCGCACTCTCGGTCTCGCGAGCGTTCACGAGGAAACCAACGAGGAGCAGGGCGTGCGGGAGGCGATGTTGGCCGTGGGCGACTCGGGCTCATGTATCCAACTTCTCGCCCCCTTGTCTGACGATTCCCCGATCGGGAAGTTCCTCGCTCGTAACGGGGAGGGGATCCAGCAAATGGCCTACACGGTGAACGACATCGACGGACTCTGCGATCACTTGCGTTCACAGGGCGTGCGGGTGCTCTACGACCAGCCCAAGCGCGGGACTGCGTCGTCGCGGGTCAACTTCATCCACCCCAAGGACGCTGGCGGGGTGCTCATCGAGCTTGTCGAACCGGCCGCCTCGCACTGATCGAGGGCGCCGCACGCGGTGCCGGAGGGAATCGGTAATCTCAACGACGAGGCAATCGCACTCACCGGCGCGCGAGTAGAGAGGAACTAACGTGCAGCACATTGTCGATGCCATCCAGTCAGGGGACGCCTCATCTGAGGACTTCGCGAATCTGGATCTGCCCGAGTCCTACCAGGCGATCACCCTGCACAAGGACGAAGAAACGATGTTTGACGGAGTCCCCACCTCGCAGAAGGATCCGCGCAAGGCGCTGCACCTCGACGAGGTGGCGTTGCCCGAGCTCGGCCCTGGCGAGGCCTACGTGGCGGTGATGGCTAGCGCCATCAACTACAACACCGTGTGGTCGGCCTTGTTCGAGCCGGTCTCCACCTTCCGGTTCTTAGAGCGCTACGGGCGCCTGTCAGAGCTCACCGCCCGCCACGACCTGCCCTACCACATCCTCGGCAGCGACCTCGCCGGCGTGGTATTGCGTACCGGCGCCGGCGTGAGCGTGGTGAAGCCCGGTGACGAGGTCGTCGCCCACTGCCTGGCGGTGGAGCTGGAAGATCCGGCCGGGCACAACGACACCATGATGGACCCGGAGCAGCGGATTTGGGGATTCGAAACCAACTTCGGTGGACTGGCCCAGATCGCGCTGGTCAAGAGCAACCAGCTGATGCACAAGCCTGGCCACCTGACGTGGGAAGAAGCTGCCTGCCCTGGACTGGTGAACTCGACGGCCTACCGGCAACTCGTCAGTCGCAACGGTGCCGGGATGAAGCAAGGTGACAATGTGCTCATTTGGGGGGCGTCCGGCGGGCTCGGCTCGTATGCCACCCAGTACGCCCTCAACGGTGGCGCCACGCCGATCTGCGTGGTATCGAGCCCCGAGAAGGCCGACTTGTGCCGCAGCATGGGCGCCGAACTCGTCATCGATCGTCGGGCAGAGGGATACAAGTTCTGGAAGGACGAGAGCACCCAGGATCCGGCGGAATGGCGGCGTTTGGGCAAGCGGATCCGGGAACTCACCGGCGGCGAAGACATCGACATCGTGTACGAACACCCCGGCCGGGAGACCTTCGGCGCATCGGTGTTCGTCACCCGCAAGGGCGGAACCATCGTGACGTGCGCGTCGACTTCGGGCTACATGCACGAGTACGACAACCGCTATCTGTGGATGAACTTGAAGCGCATCATCGGTTCCCACTTCGCCAACTACCGCGAGGCCTACGAATCCAATCGCCTCATCGACAAGGGAATGATCCATCCGACTTTGTCGAAGTCGTTCCCGCTGGCCCAGGCTGGCGACGCGGCTCTGGAAGTGCACCACAATAAGCACCAGGGCAAGGTTGGTGTTCTGTGTTTGGCGCCAGAGGAAGGCCTTGGTGTTCGTGACGCCGCCAAGCGGGAGAAGTTCCTGCCGCAGATCAACCGCTTCCGCAACTCCTAGTATCAGCCGCGGTCAGCACCTCTGGTCATCTGCCGCACGGCTACAGCACTATGGCATAGCCGACAGGCCCCCGTCGATGACGAGAGCCTGGCCGGTCATGAACGCGGACGCCGAGCTCGCCAGGAATACGGCGGGCTCGGCGATCTCGTCTCCGGTGCCCCAGCGCTGCAGCGGTACCCGCGCCAGAACCCCTTGCTCAGTCTGCGGGGAAGCGCGCAGAAATTCGGTGAGTTCGGTCTCGATCCACCCCGGGACGAGTGCGTTGACCCGCACCCGCGCCCAGGCCCACTCGATCGCCAACGATTGGGTCAAGCTCAGGGTTGCCGACTTGGAAGCACCGTAGTGACTCATTAGGGGAGCCCCCCGCAAGCCGGCCACGGACGCCATATTGATGACCGACGCGTCTCGCGACGCCAACAAATGCGGTGCGGCCGCCTGGCAGGCCAGGAATGTGGATTCCACGTTGAGCGCGAAGCTCTTTTGCCAGCCGGAGAAGCGCATGTCGGCTAAGGGTCGAGAGAACGAGTTGCCGCCAGCGTTGTTGACCAAGACGTTCAGTCCGTCGAGTTCTTCTGCCGCTCGATCCACTCCGTCTCTCACGGCCTGCTCGTCACATACGTCCATGGGGACCACGCAGCTCTTCTGGCCGAGGGATTCAATCTCGGCAGCCACGTTTTCCAGGTCTTCGACGCTGCGAGCAGCAACAGCCACATCGGCCCCGTGGCGGGCGAATGCGAGCGCGATGGCCCGCCCGATCCCGCGGGACGCTCCGGTCACGAGTGCCTTGCGCCCGGTCAGGTCGAAACTCATAGGTCGCTCCAATTCGTCATGGGTCCGTCCCATTCGGTCGGAAGGCTTCCGTCGGTAAGGGCGGTCGGGTTGACCCATTCAACCACGGAATTGAGGACGAACCGGACGTTCCGCTCCCCCACCCATAGGTGCCCGGCACCCGGACCGACCCGCAGCGCGACTCCGGGAACGGCGGCAAAAGCTTGCCGTGCCCGGTCGGGGGGCAGGAAGTCGTCATTCTCGGGAACCAGGACCCGCAACGGCAAATCGGCTGGCCAACGGGCCAGTTCGGCGGACCCGGAAAACCGTTGGGGTGGACTGACAAATATGACTCCGGCGCAACTAGCAGTTGCGGCGTAGTGGGAGATTACGTCAGTGCCGAAGGACCACCCGAGCAACCATGCCGGAGGCAGACCCACCCTCTGTACCTCACCGGTGGCCGCTTGCAGGTCGCGGGTCTCGGCCGGACCGCCATCGAAGACGCCTGCGCTGGCCCCGAACGCACTCGACGTGCCCCGCGTGTTGAAACGAAGCACGGCCACATCGGCCAGGGCCGGCAGTCTCCAGCTCATCTTGCGCAGGAGGTGAGAATCCATCGAACCGCCGGCGGTCGGCAAGGGGTGAACGCAAATCAGGATGGCGGCCGGTTGGGCCGCTAGTGGCCACGCCCACTCCCCCACTAGTTCGACGCCGTCGGCCGTTCGAAGGGTGATCGGTTCTCTGCGGGCGGGCAGGACGGAGTTCGCACGAATCTCAACAGCCATGCGGGCATCGTCTCAGACGCGGGCGAACCGCTTCCAGCACGGTGAATGCCAGTGGCGCCGACCCTCGACCCCTTCGTGCCAGTCTTCCTGCCACGCCACCACGTGGGGCGTGGCAGGAGGGATTTGATTCTGGCAATACGGGCACAAGTACTGCTTAGTCGAGTTGATGCCGGTAACGGGCCGCCACATCCATTCTTGGCCCGACACGACAGTGCGGCGCTGCCCGTTGAGGGGAAGCGCCGCACTCGCCGCGTTGCGCGGTCGTCGTCGACGAGCCACAGTCAATCGGCCGCTGTCACACGCTGCGCCGACGCCACACGGCGGCACCAAGCCCGGCAGCCACCAGCAGAGCGATCACAGCCAAGCCGTAGCGCAGAGCGTTGTTCTCCTCCGGCGTCTGGGCCGCCGTCAGTGTCATCTGGAACACCCCGGAGGTGGTGGTGTTCGGGCCGGTCGCCTTACCGTAAGGGATTCCCGCTCCGGCGAGGCCAGCTGCCTGGATCGCGTTGATCTGCGCTACTTGCTCAGCAAAGCCTGCTGCCGCGGTGGCACCGCTCTTGGCGAGTTCATCGGCTCCTCGCTCACGCAGCTCACCAGCACCGTCAGCAATCTGCCCAGCCCCGTCCACCGCATCGGGCAACCGCGTGGCGAGTTGGCCGGCACCGTCGGCAGCCTGGCCGAGCAGAGCGCCGATCTGAGCCGCGCCGTCAGCGGCCTGCTGCAAGCTGTCAGGTAGGCCCTGGACGCCGGCGGTCAGTTCCTGGACGCCCGGGAGAAGCGTTCCGGACACTCCATCCACGATGCAGTTGAGCGCCTGACCCTGCGTCCCACAGGCCGTTCCCAGCAACTGCGCCGACACCTGGCTCAGGATCGTGGGAACCAATTGGGGAAGACCCGTTTCTAGGCTGGCAATTATCGCCAGCGGAGACGGCAGATCGGGGGGATAGCCGTTCTTGATGACGTCGGCAAGCTCTTGACCCTTCGCGTCAATCGCGGGGTTGACTGTCGTGGCCCAAATCGCCGCGCAAGCCGCTTCCACCGCAGCAACTTGCCCTCCACTAAGTCCGGCATTGAATGGGGGGTCGTTCGCCACGGTGGGTGCTTGTGTACACGCTCCCTCAGTTTGGGTCTTCAACTCAGGCAACCCTTCGTTGATGACCATGTCTTCGATTCCCAAGAAGTACAGCCGAAGTCCGGCGAGGGCAGTCTCTATATTCGCCATTTGTTGTTGGTAGGCAGCGGAACCCGTTACGGAGGCGGACAGGTTGGTCACGCCTGCCTGGAGTTGTTCGAGGCCCTGGTTGAGCTGCTCGACACCGGGTAGCAACTGCGTGCGGGTCTCGTTGGCGAGTTGCTGTGCGGCTGGGATGCCAGCTGCCAGCTGTGAAGCCAGCCGGTCAGTACCTTGCGACTGGATCTGCAAGAGACCGGACTGCAGCTCACTCGCACCGTTGACCGCCGTAACCAACCCCGTCATCAGTTCACCGGCACCTTCTTGCAGCTTGGTGAGGTTGTCGCCAATCTCGACACCGGCTTCGAAGATCTGTTGGCCGGTGGCAATGCCACCCTCATAGGCTTCTTTGGTGCTCTTGATCGTGCTGTTGTCTAGCGGCACGATCGGCAGGAAGGTAAACACAGCCTGAGGCAGAGTTCCGTCAGTGATGCGCGTCTGGTAGCTGATCGACGACACTGGGTTGCCGAGCGGCCGGAACAGCACCGGTGAGAACGACAGTTTCGTGCCGCCCCGACCGTCGCCGCCGATGCTTGCGCCAGGAGCACTGACTTCGTTGAAGCCCTGCGGGAGCACGATCTCGACCGAACCACCGATGGGTGCGTCAACCTCGAAGGATTGGGTCTGCTCGTTGCCTTCCGCGTCCTGGAAGGTGATCTCACGCGTCTGGGTGTCGGTGTTGCGGATCGTGTATGTGACTTCGAGCAGGCCCGTCTTGTTCACAATCTGGGCTGGCTCAATGGGCTGGCCGTCCAAAGTGGCCCGCGCCTCGACCGTCACCGGCCCGGGACTCGAGCTGTTGTAGATGCGCTCTTCCCGTGACCCGTCGACTGACAAGTCGAAGATGGCCGTGTCGTTTTCGATGGCTACCGGACTGAAACCGTCCAAGTTGCGGGCACTCGGGGACCCGATCGGCACCTGAACAGTGGTTTGGCCGTTGCCGACCGACGACACCTGGGTGACCATGATGGAGTTTTGCACTTCACCAGACGGGTCGGCCGTGATCGAGACAGACTTGCGTACCTGCGTCTCTACCCCTCCCGCGCCGCTGGCAGCCGAAGTGGTGGTGACGTCTGCAGCTGCGGTGCCGGTAGCAGCGACCAACGCGGCCGCGCTTACCCCGGCGACCAGTGCCGCTGAACCTGCCCACGTACGTCGTGAAGATTTCATGGACTTAGCCTTTCGCCGCGGTTTGGGGGATTTCTTGGGCCGAACCAATGTTCGGCTCACTGGGTTCAGACTGAATCATCTCGGCGAGCATGGCCGCAACCATTCCGAGGGCAGCCACGAACAGGACTCCCCCGGCTGCAGCCACCGACTGGGTGAGGAACAGCTCGGGGTTGCTGCCGAACTGCACCCCGTAGGCGCCCGAGATTGCGGCGGCCCCGAGTAGCAACGACCAGAAGGGGATCTTGTTGTGGGCGAGGGCGGCAATGATAGTGACGATGATGATCGTAACGAGCGTCATGATGGCGTTGGACACGTTGATTTGGGGCAAGAACTGCGCCTGAATCCCGTACATCACCCAAGCAATCACAAAGCCGATCAGAAAACCGCCGATGCGCGCTAGGGGGCTGCGATCGGGCACCAGACCCAACACTGCACCGATGGCGCCCGCGAACAATGTGGATCCGAGCGCGATGTTCAGCGACGCCCCAATCAGCACAGCAATTGCAGCGAGAACCGCGAGGGCGACTCCGCTGACGAGTACTCGCTTCATAGCGAACCTCCCGGTCGGGATCGGCATCCGGAGCAGGATGACCGAATTGCCCACAATCTAGCGTCTTGCGGACCGGGTTATCCGATTGATTTCGCCCAATTGGTTGAAATCGGTTAGAAGATTCGCTATCTTCACCGACGATCAATCGTCAGCTGTCGCATCATCCTCGGGCAAACCGGGCGGCCACTGGCGCAGGGCGAACTCGGGCGCGTAGCCACTTCCAGTACCGAGCAGGTCGGAGATACTTTGTTTGCTTGGGAACACCGAAAACCGCACCCAGTCGTTGAGGATCACGACAGAACCGGCGATGGTTTCGTCAGTAAAGTTGCAGTGGCCAGCGCCGGTAGAGACTCCGCCGTCTTCTGGGTAGGAGACCGGTGGAACCGTCACCGCCACCTCCAGGAACCGCGACACGTCCGGGCCGAACGTCAACGACTTCGCCACATAGGACCCTTGATTCTGCACAATGGCAAGTTCGTCATATGCGCCGGCAACGGCAAAGGTCGGCACTCGAACCTCACCTGTCACGTTCGTCAAACTCGCCGCTCGTGAACGCGCTTCACTATCAGCTGGGACGCGATCTGAACGTTGTATGCGATTGATCCACCTGCGCATCGCTCCAGGTTGGAACGCTTCGAGTCGTTCCTGGCTCTGGGCCGTCACGCGCGCTGCGTAGTCCGTCCCGACATTCGTGGAAGGGTTGCCGCCGAGTTGCTGTTCGGCTTCGAAACGGTCGATGGTGGACCGTCGCAAGATGTGGGCCAGGTTCTCAGAAATCGGCTGCGCCGCACTCGACGGCGACGACCCGCTCGAGTTGCGGCTCTTGCTCGGCACCACGGCAGCGGTCGCAATGACGAACAGCTTCTGGGCACCTTCACCGAAACGGTCTTCCGCCGCCAATCTGACTCGCCGCATGGCTCGCCGATACTCGCCGCGGGCCTCTTCTACCGACGAATAGTTGGAAATCTTGAAACGTGGATATAGCAGCGCCCGAACGCTGGCTGCCGCGTCGAGCGCGAGGTCGTAGTTGGGATTGAAACCGGCCTGGACCCCACACAATGCCACAGCGCCGTTGACCCAGTCAGCTGACTCGGCGAGCTGCAGGCTCGCGACCGCACCTTCGGCCTCCCCCCAGACGAAGGTCCTCCAGGGTGTGGCAATCCGGTCGACGAAGTGCTGGCGCAAACGTTCGGTGGCCTGCAGCTGTTCGTCGATTCGCCACCCGGAAGCAGCCGTGGACGTACCGGCAAGAGCGAACCCTGCCCGGAGCAAGGAGTCCCGCACGCGGTCGGTGTCAGGAGCGTTCCGCGGTACCACTGATGCCTGGGCCACCGGGGCCTCCCCCTGCACGGCGTACCCCGGCCGGGCTGGCGGAGAGTACAGCAGCAGGCCCCCGTTCCAGCGAGACGGCATGTCGATCTGGAACGGGTTGCCGTCAAGGGCTCCAGCGCAATTCTGCTCGGTGCAGGGCTCGAACGGAATGTTGCCCAGCGTCGCGGTGACCGATGGGTTGGCCGTCGGGGCTGCCGTCGGCGTTCCACAGGCGGTGGCACCTGCGACTATCCCGGCCAGTATTGCGGTGGCCACCACGACTCGCCGTCGGGTCATCGCTGCCGACGGAGTACCGCGTTGCAGCAGTCGACGACTCGCTGTTCCCGCTCGCATCACGGCAGCATCGTGTCACACATCACTCGCGCGCTGTGGGTCTCTTCCCAACTCTTGGCTGTGGGGCAGGCCACATTTGCTGCCAACTGCAGATTACGAATACGAGTGGAATCCGGCTCCGGTCTTGCGGCCGAGATCTCCCGCGGCTACCCGCTCACGCAGCCCCGCGGCGGGCAAGTAGGGATCCGCTCCGAACGTGGCGGTGATGGTCTCTTCGATCGCCAGGCTCACATCGAGTCCCACGACATCGAGCAGCGCAAACGGGCCCAGGGGCAGCTGCTGCCACTGCTTGAGGGCGTGGTCGAACGACTCGAGTTGCACTAATCGGGCGTCAATGGCGCGCACGCAATCGTTGAGGTACGGGAAGAGGAGGAAGTTGACGATGAATCCAGCTCGATCCCCGCAGCGGACGGGGTGCTTGCGTACCGCGCGAGTGATGTCAATGACAGCTTCGGTCACGGCGGGATCCGTGGCCTCAGTCGACACGACTTCGACCAACCTCATGATGGGAGCCGGGTTGAAAAAGTGCATTCCAATGACATCGGCCTGGCGGTTCGTGGCGGAGGCGATGTCGGCGATACTCAGACTCGATGTCGTCGTCGCCAAGATGGCTCCCGGCTTACATGCTGCATCCAGGTCGGCGAACAGGCCCTGCTTGATTCCCAGGTCTTCAGCGACCGCCTCCACTACGAGGTCGACCGATCCCAGGTCGGCGACGTCGGTGGTGCCGGTGATACGGCCGAGGATTTCTTCACCTTGATCGGCCGTGAGTTTCTGCTTGTTCACTTGGCGTTCAATCGACCGCGTCAACGCCGCCCGGACTGCTTCGACCTTTTCGGCGCTGCGTGCGCGGTAGATGACGGGGTAGCCCGAGCGAGCGAACACCTCGACAATGCCAGTTGCCATGGTTCCGGTTCCGACAACGCCAACAGACGCGATGCGATCGGCATTCGGCGTGTCACTGGCGTCGGCGACAACTTCGCCATCGCCATCAAGCTGCCCCGAACGCAGGATGGGTCGTGCCTGAAGACGGGGGTCTGAGCTGACCTGGGCAAGGACGTCGAGCGCCGCAGCCACCCGATCTGGGCCGACTTCGCGCAGTTGAGCGATCGGGCCGACCGGGTACCCACATCCGAAACGCATCGACGCGTCAACGTCATCGGCCGTCGCGTAACTCTGCTCCACCATGTGTGCGGCCTCGTTGAGGTAGGACAACCAAATGGCTGCGGCAACGACCTCGTCTGAACCGACGGCCATGTCATCGGGAAACAGGAACCTCAGCTGCGGAGCGAGCTCGTCGGCCTGGTCGGCGATGGCTGCGAGTGCGCGGGCTGATTCTTCAGCGGTCATGGTGTACCTCTCGTTCTCGGGCGGGCAGGTGATTGATTGCCAATCCAGGTGGCGCTGAAGGCGCTTCGTTTGACTGCTCTGGGCATCATGTCAGCCGTGGAGACATGGCCCGAAAGCGGGTCGAGGCGTGCGAGTGATCGGGGCAGGCCGTTGACCCGTTAAAGTCGGAGTGTGCGACTCGTGATTGCCGAATGTTCCGTCGACTACGTCGGCAAACTCGCAGCACACCTGCCGCGTGCCCGTCGACTCATCCTGGTGAAGTCCGATGGTTCCGTATCGATCCACGCTGACGACCGCGCCTATAAGCCCCTCAACTGGATGAGTCCGCCATGCACGATGGTGGTGGCTGCCGGGCCCGCTGGCGGCCAGACCTGGACCGTCACTCACAAGTCGGGTGACCAACTCATCATCACCATCACCGACGTCGAAGCCGACCACCACTACGACCTCGGAATCGATCCCGGACTGGTCAAGGATGGCGTCGAAGCCCACTTGCAGCAGTTGTTGGCCGAACAAGTAACCGTGCTGGGGTCAGGATGGACCCTCGTGCGCCGCGAATTTCCTACCGCGATTGGACCGGTGGACCTTCTGTGTCGGGATGGGGAGGGAAGCACCGTCGCCGTCGAGATCAAACGACGGGGAGAAATCATGGGAGTGGAGCAACTCACCCGCTACCTGGAGTTGCTCAACCGCGATCCGCTTCTGGCGCCGGTGCGCGGGGTCTTCGCTGCCCAGGAAATCAAGCCGCAGGCGCGGACGCTGGCGGTCGATCGTGGAATAGCTTGTGTTGTGCTCGACTACGATGCGTTGCGCGGATTCGATGACGCCTCGGAGCGTCTGTTCTAAACATTCGACTTGCGGGCAATCACCGGGCGAGGCCGCGCCCACAGGTCGCCCGCGCTGATGATTCAGTCGCTGCTGGCATTCTTTCGGGCAGATTGCTTGGCCTTGTCAGCCTTGGCTGGTTTGTGTAGCGGTACGAGTTCGACGGACTTGTCGATGCGGTTTCCGTCCGTGAGGACCCGCCCGAACATAGACGGATACTTATAGAAGTCGCCACTGGTGTAGCTCGATACCACGACGCCACGACTGGGCGAAGCGGCATGGATGAAGAGTCCCTTGGCCGGATCAAGGACGAGTCCGACGTGGTCGATTCGGCCCTTGATGTCGCTGCCGTTGTCGAGACGCCAGAAGATCAGATCGCCGGGCTGCAAGTCCGCTTCGTCAATCGGCGCCACCCACTTGGTGTTCAGCGCCATGTCGTTGGGAGTTTGCTTCTTCCAGGTCGCCCCAGCCTTGCGCCACGCATCGAAAACGAGCCCTTGGCGACTATAGGCTGGCCCGGTGTCTTTCTTCTTCGTCGTGAACGATGAACCCACCTTCGTCATTGCATAGCTCACTGCGTAGCGGGCCCGCTTTGAACCGCCCTCAGGCACTGTCCCGTCAAACTCCGGTGCGACCGTGTAGAGGCCCATGCTCGCGTCAAGACGGGACTTGAGGTCGGCAACTTGCAGCTCGGCCTCTTCCAGATCCGACTGGGCTCGGTCGCGGATTCCTTGGGCTTCTTCCTGCAAGTCCTTGACCCGCAAGAGCGCCGAAACGGCTCGTGAAACGACTGCGTTCTGGGAGTTGTTGGCGTAATTGACCAGCACCTCACGGTCGGTGAGCGAGGCGATGTCACCAGCGGTCAGAGCCTCAGTCTGCAGAAGCAATTCGGGCTCGATTCCGGTGATATAAACCTCGCGTACGTACCTGGCGAGGATTCCGCGAGCTTCTTCGGCCACGTCTTCAGCCACTCGAACTTTCTTGGCGATGGCCCGCAGCTCAGCTTGAGCCTGCTCGGCCTGGGCCTGGGCCCGGGCCAGTGCCGCCTCTGCGCCGCCGAGTTCGGCAGCCAACGCCGCCGCCAATTCAGGATCGAACTCGACCCCGGGAATAGCCTCAGCGCTGGGGGCCCCACCCAACCAAGGCCGCGGGTCCACCGGCTGGGAGTTCACGCGCACTTCGAAATGCAGATGGGGCCCGGTCGAGTTACCGGTCGATCCGACCGCTCCGATCATTTGACCGGCGGCAACCGGTGCTCCAACTTGGGTGGTGATGGCCGACAGGTGGGCGTACCAGCTTTGTACTCCATCAGGGTGATGGACCTGCACGAGGTTCCCGTAGGCGCCGCCGTTGCCCGTAAAGATCACAACTCCCGGGGCTGCCGAAAGAACCGGCGTTCCGGACGCGGCACTCAGATCCTGTCCGGTGTGATAACCAGACGACCACAAGGGGCCAGCCACTCCGTAGTTGGCACTCCAGCTCCACGCCCCGCCCGGGAGCGGAAACACCTTCTTGTATGTGGCGTTTGGCAGGGTAATGGTCACCGGTTCAGCAGGCTCGGCACTAGCCGGGACGGTTACAGTCGACAGCCCGAAAACCAACGCCACAGCGATGCCAGCCGAACTAATTGCCAAGGGTGGGTTAACACGTCTCACGAGTGCCTCCACCAACCTTCCTTCGCCCACTGCCTCATTGCAGGGTGCATGATCGAGCGCCATCTTGCAAGCCACACCTGACAATTGGACTGTTGCCCACGCCACAGAGACTGCATAGCAACAGCCAAACTGACACGATGGCCCAGTGACTTTCTCTGTGGATTCTGAGGTTGGCCAGCTCCACGAAGTGATCCTCCACCGACCCGGGTTGGAACTGGCCCGGCTGACACCCGACAACGTCGAGAGCCTGCTGTTCGACGACGTGATGTGGCTTGAGCGGGCCCGAGATGAGCACGACGGATTCGCCTCGGCCCTGCGGTCCCGAGGAGTGCAGGTCCACTATTTTGGCGACCTTCTCGCCGAGGTTCTCGCTACCGACGATGGCCGCCACTTCGTCACCGAACGCATCTTCACCGACAACACTGTCGGACCCGAACTGGTACGCGAATACTCCTCCCTGGTCGACGCAGCCGCGCCCGACCGCCTCGCCGAACTACTGATCGGCGGGATTCTGAAATCAGACGTGCCGATGATTCCCGACGGCGAATCCCTCGTGTGGGACGCGCTGGAGCCCGACGACTTCTTCCTCACTCCCTTGCCCAACCACCTATTCCAAAGGGACAACTCGGCGTGGATCTACTCGGCGGTGTCGATCAACCCGATGGCGATGCCAGCTCGCAAGCGGGAGATCGTCCACTCACGAGCGATCTGGAACTATCATCCCCGCCTCGCGGTGGGCCCGGAACAGTTTTGGCAGGGAAACGACGACACCGTCCACGATCCGGCCACCATTGAAGGTGGTGACATCCTGGTCATCGGTAGCCGCACGGTGATGGTGGGCCTGTCGGAAAGGACCACTACCCAGGGCATCGCCAAGCTCACGCGGACGTTGTTTGCCGACGAATCGGAACGGGTCGACACCGTCATCGTGGTTGAACTCCCCCACCAGCGGGCCTTCATGCACCTCGACACGGCCATGACGATGGTCGACGTCGACGCGTTCAGCGTCTACCCGTACCTGCCCGACGGCTTGCGCTCCTGGACTCTCACGAAGAAGGACCCCTCCGGGGCCTATCTGCTCCGGGAGAACCGGGAACTGTTCGAGGCGATCGCTCAAGCGTTGGGACTCGATGCCATGAGGGCACTCAAGACGCCCATCGACCGAATGGGCGCACAGCGGGAACAGTGGGACGACGGCTGCAACTTCCTCGCGATCGAGCCTGGTGTCGTCGTCGGGTACGAGCGCAACACGACCACCAACACTTTCTTGCGCGATCACGGTATCGAAGTGATCGAGATCGTGGGCTCCGAACTCGGCCGAGGCCGAGGCGGGCCGCGTTGTATGAGCTGCCCGGTTCGCCGTGACGCTGTGGCGATGTGAGCTGGTGAGATCTCGCGGTGAGTGGGTCTGATGACCCCGGGGTAGGTCGGCGGCACCGCGATGCGGAGGTCGTGGCCGCACCTCTGGATCCGGATGCGCCGAGACTGCGCACTGATCCGTCGAAGCTGCTCGGAGTTCCCGGAGCGACTGCTCTCATCATCGGCGGAGTCGTCGGCACCGGCGTCTTCACCTTGCCTGCTTCCCTCGCACCCTACGGGATGATCGCAATAGTAGCTCTGCTGCTGGTGACAGTAGGGGCTATTTGCGTGGGTCTGGTGTTCGCGCGAATGTCCCGGACGATCGCGCGGGCGGGGGGACCGTACGCCTACCCGCACGAGGTGCTCGGCAACCTCGCCGGATTCGTCGCCGCCTGGTCCTACTGGCTCACGACGGCCGTGGGCAATGCAGGAATCGTCGTGTCATGGACTTTCTACGTCAACGCCCTCTTCGGGTGGACGACCGAATCACTGGTCAGAGATTTCTCAATTGCGATGGTCGGCCTGTGGATTCCGGTCGCCATCAACTTCATCGGGCTCCAGCAGGTCCGCATCTTCCAACTGGTAACCGTGGCCCTCAAAGTTGTGCCACTGGTGTTCATGGCATCGATCGGCCTCTTCTGGGCCGCACAGCGGTGGGAGTTTCCCGCGTTGAATCCATCCGGAATGCCGGGATGGCTCGCGCTCGGCAGCGCCGGGGCACTGGTCCTGTTCATCTATCTGGGTGTCGAGGACGCCAGTTCGGCTGCCGGTCGGGTTCGAAATCCGCGTCAGGCAGTCGCCCGCGCCACCATCATCGGAACTTTCATCGTGGCCATCCTGTACGTCGGTTCGACGGTAGCGATCTTCGGAATCGTTCCTACCGAACAACTCGCCAGCAGTCCGGCCCCCTTCTCCACAGCACTCGACCTCGTCACGGGATCCTCCGCTGCCGGACAACTCATGGCGTTCTTCGCCGTCGTCTCCGGCATCGGGGCCCTCAACGGACTGACGCTGCTCGTTGCCGAGGTGCCGAGGGCCGCAGCCGCCGACGGACTCCTCCCGTCCTTCTTCACCCGCATCACCCGTCGCGACGCCCCCTACGTCGGCCTCATCGCCAGCGCGACTCTCGCGTCGCTGCTCGTGGTGGTTGCCAGCATCGGCACGAGCGGCATCGAGGTGTTCAACGTTCTCGTCCTGATGACCGGAATCACTTCCGCCCTGCCCTACTGCCTGACCTGTGTGGCCGCCCTCGTCGTGCTGGTTCGATGGCGCCATCCGCCGCCCTCACGCGCCATGTTCGTACGCGACTGCACAATCACTGTGCTGGCGTTGCTGTTCAGCATCGCCTGCATCGCTGGCAGCGGTTGGCTGCCCCTGCTCGGGGTCGGGCTGCTCATGGCCGTCGGGTTCGTGGTCTACGGATGGGACCAACGGCGTCGCCGAGTGGCGGCCGAGGCCCCACCGGACCCGTCACTGTCTGTGTGACAATCACCACGCTGCGCTTATTGGGGCTTTACATTCGTGCCTTCCTCGCGCACACTCGAAAAGTCTGCACGAAGAGTTCGTGGGTTGATCGCCTCACTTGCGATCCTCACCGTCGGTGAACTGATCCGTCGTGAATCATCCTTGGGAGTTTGTGTGTCTACACGTTCACGCCGTCCTGTGTCGCGTCTGCTCGTCGTCCCGGTTTCCGCTATCGTGGCAGGCAGCCTGGCGACAGTGCCCGGCTACGCCGCGTCCACGCAAACTGTCCCTGTCGGGCAAGTCTCTCCCGCCCAGCTCATCATGGCGATAGCAGCCGAAACAGCCTCGGATGTCGCTGTGCAAGGGAAACGCTCCCCCTACGGCCAGCTACCAGCAGTGCCCGAGTCACCCGTAACCGACGCTTCTCCCGCTGCCACCATCGCCGACTTCCAGGTGCTGCTCACAGCTGCCGGTTCCGAAGTTGCCGCCACCGGCGAGTGGGACCGAGCGACAACCGCTGCGGTCCGCCTGTTTCAGTCCAAACAGGGCATCAAGAAGACTGGCCGGGGGGACGCTCGAACTGTTGATCTGGTGGCGCAGCGGGCTGGCGACGGAAGTGTGCCGACCGAGTGCACGAAGCCCGGCATTCGCCTGTGCGTGGACAAGGCGCAAAAAGTGGTCCGCTACTTCCGCGACGGGATCTTCGTGCGCACGATCAACATCAACATTGGGCCCGAGAAAGGCGACGAGAACTACGGTCGTTACAGCTCCACCCGGGTGGGCACGAATAAGGTGTTCTACAAGAAAGTTCACTCCTATTCGAGCCTTTATGGCTACCCGATGCCGTACATGGTGCAGTTCGATGGCGGCATCGGCTTCCACTACTCGGACTACTTCGCCCAGACCGGCTACCGCGACACGAGCATGGGCTGCACGATCATCGCCGACAAATCCGAAGCTCGGTGGCTGTACAACAACACTCCCAAAGGCACCAAGGTCACGGTTTACCGCGGCAACACGGGCTCGGCCCGCGACTAGTGGTCGTTCTGCTCACAGCGTCGTCGCACGGGTGCCCAATCTCTGACTTTGATGGTGACCTCTTAATTCTGTGACTAGCATGGGGCCGTGAAGAGACGACCTTGGTCACTCACCGGCGTCATCGTCGGGAGTGCGGCTTACGCGGCAAGTCTGTCGCCCTCGTTGCTGCCCCGCACCACCCCCACCGCCGTCGGTCTGGCCGTGGCTAGCGCAGTCGGCGGCTATGCGCTCGGTTCCATCGTGGAGGGAAGCGCCGCAGCGCTGCGCCAGTCTTCGCGGCACCAGGGGGCTGCGTCAGGTGTGTCTGTACCGGTGGCCGATGTGTCGCTGACCCGACGCATCACCAAACCCACAGTTGCCGTGGCCGCAGCTGCAATCGCTGCGAGTCTGACGCCAGCGGCCCTCGCCGAACAAGATGGGCAGTTCGCCTTGACCGGTGCGGCCGGGCAGCCTCCCGCCAGCGTCGTGTTGGTCGGCGCCACGGTCGTCGGCAGCGTGGCGCTCGTCTATGTTGGCCGGGGTTTGCGCCGCGGAGCCCAGGGCCTGGCCGAGGCATTGGGACGACACTGGGACGGACCGTACCCGGCTCGCGCCGTCATCGGCGGGCTCGTCGTGGCA
>CBFGTA010000025.1:0-21884 GCA_965651595.1 uncultured bacterium
AAGTCTTCAGCTCGGGGTCCCTTGCCGGTGAGTTCAGCCGTGTGTCGAATCTCGGCGGCAACATTGGCGGCCACCACTGTCAGGTAGGCCATGGCGATGCGCTCAGCATCGAGCGGCAAGTCAACCTCGACAAGCTCGTGACCTAGGGATTCGGTCAGGCGAGCAGCGTCAACAACAGCTGCTGTGCAGTCAGGCGACTGATCAGGCCCGAGCATGGCGACTGTTGAGAAACCGATCCGCAGGGCCTTCGGCTCCTTAGTTGCTTCACTCAAGAAAGAACGCGGGGCCGCTGGCTCGGCATAGGGGGCGCCTGGGTCGGCACCGTGAGTCGCGTCAAGGAATGCCGCACTGTCGCGCACACTGATGCTCACCACGTGCGGCTGAACAAATCCGTCCCACCCTTCACCCATGTACGGCCCAAGCGGCTGTCGTCCACGTGTGGGCTTGAGTCCGAAAAGTCCACAGGCCGAAGCGGGAATCCGAATCGATCCACCCCCGTCTCCGGCATGTGCCACGGGCACGATTCGCGCTGCTACGGCTGCAGCAGATCCGCCTGATGATCCTCCTGGAGTATGGTTGAGGTTCCACGGATTGTGGCACGGGCCACGGAACTCCGACTCCGTGATCGCCATGATCCCAAATTCCGGAGCATTCGTCTTGCCCACAATCATGAGACCGGCCGCCTTGTAGCGGGCGAACAGTTCCGAATCACGGCGGGGCCGCCAATCGGCCAGCGATCTGCTCGACGAGGTGTTGGGCTCATTGGCCAGTACGCCATCCATGTCCTTGACGAGGAACGGCACGCCCGCCAAAGCGCCCTTCTGGGTACGAGAGGCCTCCGCTCGTACTCGACCATCGCGTCGGACCACTACTGCATTGAGGGATGGATTGATGGCGTCGATGCGGGCGATAGCAGCGTCGACCAACTCGAGCGCACTCACTTCCTTCTTGCGGACCAGCTCCGCAAGGGCGAGGGCGTCGAACTGGGTGTACTCGTTGAGATCCATCCGACTATCAGACCACGCTGGGGCTGCGGTTGCGCGCCACAGCGTACTCCCCCGGCGATTGCTCAACGCTCGTGACGGTCAATTGCTGTGCGTCAGCCGTAGTAGGCGGGCGCCCAACCCAAGTAGGGACCCCAGCTGTCCATCTCAGACATTGACCGAATACCAACTCGGCCGCCGTAGGCGCCGGTGGTGATGACCATCCCGCCCCCAATGGACAAAGCAATATGGCGGGCGGCATTCGGACTCCACCAAAAGACATGCGCCCCCAAAGGTGGGTTGCGGTCACCGGATCGGGCTACCCCCGCAGCCTTGGCGCGGTACCACTGGGCAATGGCCGTTGGCATGCGGGGTCCACGTGGTTGATAGGCGTCATCCACGAATCCCAAACACAATCCGTCGTAGTGGGCACCCGAACCCACGAACTGCATTGCCCAGTTCACGGCTTCGCGCGGGGAACGCCCGGTCCGGGTGCCCGTGACAACTCCCGATGCGGCAGCGAGGCGTTCCCGCAGTTGTCGGAAGGTCGCTGCCTGACGAGAGCGCAGCTGACGTGCACGTTGTAGTTGCGACTGCCTGTTCGCGTGCAGGGTAGCGATTTCGTTCGTGGCGGACTGAGCGGCTAGGCGCTGGGACGCCGCCTGTTCGGCGTGCCGTGATGCCGCGGACTTCTCCTGCTCGGCCTGGGACCGGAGTTGATTGAGGCTGGCCAGTTCAATCCTGAGTTGTTCCTCGAGCGCGCGCAAAGTTTCGAAAATCTCGCCTTGGGTTCGAGAAACGCGCTGCATCGACACCACAGTCGCATTGAATGCTGCCAAGTCGTCTGATTCGAGCAGGATGGCGAGCTGGGAGGTTTCGGCCCCAGAGATGTACGAACTGCGGGCCAACGTTGCAATCTTGAGGACGATGTCGTCGACAGCGTCCTGCGCAGCGGCGACTCGCTCCTCCTGCTCGCGCACTCTTCGTTCGACGTTTGCGAGCCGCTCGCGCGCCTGACGCTCCTGCTCTCGAGCCTCCGCCTCTTTGCTGCGGGCCAGTTCAAGCTGAGCTTGGGCTACTGACAACTGGGACTGGGCCTTGTCAACTGCAGCCTCAGCCTTGTCGACCTCGCGGGTTGCGGCCAACAACTCCTCGCGGGCCGCATCGACGCGGCCCTGCAGCGAACTGGGTAGCCCGAGCCCCGCGGCTGAGAACGCTACCGCTGGATTGGCCGCTGCCGGAACCGCTGGCACGGCTGCGAGACCAGCCGGAATCACACACGCGGCGACCATCACTGCGATCGTGCGATAGCGGCCCGTGACAGATTCTGAGGGTTCCCTCCCCCGCGATGCACGCGCATTAGTAGTCATCACCAGTGACACTAATCAGAAACCCGATGATCACCAACTGTCGCTCGCGCGTGTCGGAATACTCCCATGAATGTTCGTAGAGCCTGCGCTGTTGGCGACTACGACTTGCGAGCGACCCGTTCACCGGCTTTGGCAAGCGATTCCGTGCCATTGCCAGCCCGTCGCGATGGAGAGCACCCGGAAGCTGCGGCGACGACGTTGTCGATGCGTTGGCGCACTTGAGGCTGATAGGTGCCCCGGGGCAAAGGATTCACTAGAACGGCGTAGATATAGCGCTGACCACTGACATGATCAATCGTTCCGGACAGGCTGATCGTGTCGAAGAGAGTTCCCGTCTTCCCGGTAACTCGTCCACGTGCACACTGAGACTTACGGGTAGAAAACCTGTTCGCCAACGTTCCTGTACGCCCGGCCAACGGGAACATGCCCTCCTGCGCCAGAGGATGCGCCTCGGTCATGCCGCTGCCGTAGATGCGGTAGAGAACGTCGGTCAGGGTCTCGGCTCGAAGACGGTTGCCCCGGCTGAGGCCGCTGCCGTCGCGCAGACGGGCACCAGCGACGCGTACGCCGGATTCGCGTAACAGATCCACCGCGACCGATCTGGCAGTGACCCAGTCGCTGCGGCCCGCGACCTTGTGGCTTGTGGACTTGAATAGAGATTCAGCAAGATCATTGTCGCTGCGTAACATCATGTCCTGGACATGATGTGCTACAGCGCGGCCCCGAATTGAGGCCACTTCGGCGCCCGTCGCGAGCACCGAATTGCCGGGGATGGCTCGCACACCTGCTTGCTGCAGGTGTCGTGCGAATCGATCGGCAGTTGTCGCGGCCGGGTTTCGGGAGCGTGCATTGAGAACTTGGAGTGCTGATGTGGCGCTAACGTTCGATGGCACATAGTGCACAGGCCAGCCACGAGGCCGTGTGAATCGGTCCATTTCTTGGGCTGCAAAATTGACCCTGACCCGATTTGCAGCCTGCAGATGACGTGGAAGTGATCGGACGGTGGCCCGAGCGAGTTTGCGCAGTGCGTGATCGGTGATTCCTGGATCTCCAGTGCCAACGAGAATCAGACTGCGACCGCTAGTTGGTGCTCGGACAACAGTCCGGAAGCGATGATCAGGGCCGAAAACAGTCAGCGCATTGAAACCAGTGATCGTCTTCATCGTTGACGCGGGCAAACGGGAGCGCGACGCGTTGTGATCGGACACCCTGGCCCCGGTGTCGGCCCGGCGAATATCTAATGACACCTGCTCTCGGTTCAATCCGTGGGCAGCCAACGTTTTTTGGATCCGATCGGTAACTGCCGCATCCACGGGGTCGGTGGCCACGTCACGCTCAGGGACCGGAGCATTCTTGGCGGCGACACTGTCTGGCGGACGAGCGCTGGCCAGCATCAATGCGGTTGCGACGCTGGCTGCGGCGGCCGTGAGGGCGACTACTCGGCGGGCGGAACGTACCCGGCGTGAGGACGAAGGTCGACCTACCATGTGGACATGACCTCCCCCTTGCCGGACGTAGGTGCCCACGATCGCGGACTCGCCTCAGCCAATTTACCTCAGATGTTGAGCGGTACGTCTCGAGCCTGGTCCGAATTCGCGCGCATTATTTCTCACGTTGACTTGGATGCACCGACTAGCGAAACCGGCGTGAAGGCCCGTCAGCTCATCGCCCGCATGGGTCAGTGGCCGGACGGACGGCAGTTGCCCCAAATCCTCGCCGATGCACGGTCTGGCGTTCAAGGGACCATCGACCAGAAGGCCATTGACGCTCGGGTGGAGGCCAACCATTCCCAGAATCATCGAGAGGCCCTCATCAATGCCATCATTGCGGCCCAACAGTCGCTTGACTCCGCCATCGCTAGCGGCGAGTTGATCGAGTTGGCCCTGCGCGAAACGGCCAGTCCCCTCGGAGATCTCCCCGTCGCGACCTACCTCAACGCTGCCGCCTACCAGCTCGCCGTTGCTGCTCGAGCCCTCCTTCCGGCCGGAGGGCTTCGCAGTGAGGAACTCGAGCACTTGGGACTGTCGTCACTCGTCGACGTTACCGGGGCGTTGGCGTCGCGTTTTGACATCTCGGGCGCGATGGCCGTAGGTCAGGCCGATCGAGCGACTGCCACCGCCACATCCCCGCAGGGTTGGACGAGCATCGATCTTCACGATCCGGCTGCGATCGCCGAGATTCCAGGCGTCGCTGGAGACACCGGTGACGTCATTGATCTCGCGGCCGGTCGATCGAGTCCGCTCGCCATGTGGCGATCCCGGCGCGTGCAACTGCGGCAGGTACCACAACTGCTGAAATTTGCCCCGATCGCTCGCGAGGTGCCGGGCCTGCCGGGCGGACCAATGCTGGCCAAGACAGCTAGCGCCCTCGGGGCCGTTACTCGATCGCCAGTTGGTTGGTGGCGGCGCAGTCCGTAGCGACGTCGCTGAGCTGAGGAGTGTCGCTGACACCTGCGTCGCGATGACGTGATTGGCTTGGATCGTGAAATCTGGCATCGAACTGAAATACCGCGACGACTCCGTCAACCCGGCCGACGACTTGTTTCGTCACGTCAACGGGCGCTGGCTCGACGAAACCCCGATTCCGCCTGATCGTGCTCGACACGGCGAGTTCTACATCCTCAACGATCAAGCCGAAGCTAACGTCCGGGCCATCATCGAGTCCCTCGACCCTGACGAACACGCACCCGACTCAGACTTCTTCAAGGTCGCAACCCTCTATCAGGACTTCATGAATGCAGAACGGGTCGAAGCGGCGGGAACGTCGCCGATCCGAGCCGAACTCGACGCCGTGCTCGGAGCTAGCACCTGGGACAATTGGGCCGAACAGTGTGGCCGACTCGATCGCCAAGGGCTTGGCCGCGCGCCCTTCGGGATCTGGATCGACTCCGACCCTGACGATCCGGAAGCCTATTGTGCGAACGTGGCTCAGGGTGGACTAGGGCTTCCCGATGAGTCGTACTACCGGCTAGAGCAATTCGCCGAAGTACGCTCAGAGTATCGAGCCCACCTGGTTCGATTGGCCACGATTTTCAATTGCCCAGATCCGGCCGCGGTAGCTGAAGCCGCTTGGGCCTGCGAGTCTGCGCTCGCGGAGCATCACTGGACCCGCGAAGATTCGCGCGACGTCAGCAAGACGCACAACCCGATGAGCCTTGACGCCCTACAAGAACTCGCGCCAGCCTTCCCCTGGGGACCATGGCTGCCCGCCAACCGGGTTCCCACCGGACTAGCCCGTGTCATTGTCAGGCAACCGAGTTTTTGGTCCGGGCTATCCGCAACCCTGGCTTCTCTCGGCGTGGAGGCGTGGAGAAGTTGGCTAGCGGTTCGGGTCATGCACGCTTCGGCACCCTTGTTGTCGTCTAACGTCGTCGACGAGAACTTCGCCTTCTACGGTCGAACTCTCACCGGCAGTGAACAACTTCGCGACCGCTGGAAGCGAGGCGTCGGATTGGTTGAGGGCGTGCTCGGCGAGGCGGTGGGGAAGGCCTATGTGCAGCGCCACTTCCCACCCTCGTCCAAGGCCCACATGCAGCGAATCGTGGACTGGATCGTCAAGGCCTACGCCGCCGATATTGGCCAACTCGACTGGATGACTGACCCAACCCGAAGCAAAGCCCTGGACAAGCTCGGAGCTTTCACTCCCAAGATCGGATACCCAGATCAATGGAAGGACTACTCGGCGCTTGAAATCATTCCCGGAGATCTGATCGGCAACTGCGCGCGAGCTCACGAATGGGAGCACGATCGCGAGATAGCCAAACTTGGCCGCCAAGTGGACCGCAGCGAATGGTTCATGTTGCCCCAGACTGTCAACGCTTACTACAACCCGGGCATGAACGAAATCGTCTTCCCGGCGGCAATCTTGCAACCGCCCTTCTTCGACCCCGAAGCCGACGATGCCGTGAATTTCGGAGGCATCGGCGCAGTTATCTCGCACGAGATCAGTCACGGATTCGACGACCAAGGCTCTAAGTACGACGGCAGCGGAAGGCTACACAACTGGTGGACGGACCAGGATCGGCAGGAGTTTGAGGACCGGGCTCGCCGGCTGATCGAACAGTTCAACGGCTACGAGTCCATCGATGCCCCTGGCCATCGGGTCAACGGGGCACTGACAGTCGGAGAGAACATTGGAGACCTAGGTGGTCTAGCCGTGGCTCTCAAGGCGTATGCAATGTCGTGCGGGAACAACCGGCCGCCGGTCATCGATGGGTTGACTGGCGTCCAACGCGTGTTCTTCGGGTGGGCGCAAGTGTGGAGAGGAAAATCGCGTGAAGCCGAAGCCATCCGACTGCTCAATATTGATCCGCACAGCCCCCATGACATTCGCTGTAATGCGACGGTGCGCAACATTCCTGAGTTCTACGAGGCGTTCTCCGTGAACCCGGACAACGCGTTGTGGCTCTCGCCGGAGGATCGCGTGCAAATTTGGTAGCAGGATCCGCCTGCTAGTATCGTCGCCACTGCTGGGGAATTCCTCAGTTCACGGGAGCTTCCGACCTGGAGGCTGAGAGGGCTAAGGCCGACCGTCGAACCTGACCAGGTAATGCTGGTAAGGAAGGAACGAGATGGTAAGTCGCACGCTGCAATCGAATCGCTACCGTACTTCGGATCGCCGCCTACCGTGGACAGTGTCCGAATTAATGACAGTGTCGGTCCTTGGCTGCTCTTTCGGTGTTGTCTACTGGCTGTGGAACCAGTTGTGGCTGATTGTGACACCGGTGTTCGTAGTGTTTCCTCCAGCACAAGCCCTGCTGTACGGAACGTGGATGCTGCCGCAAGTTATCGCTGCGTTCTTGGTGCGTCGACCCGGTGCCGCATTATTCGCATCCATGTCAGCCGTGACGGTGAGCGCATTCCTGGGCAGCGTTTTTGGTTTGAGTGTGGTGCTGTACGGACTAGTTCAAGGCCTGGCAGTAGAACTCGTTCTTGCTACCGGCCGCTACCGGCATTACGGCCGAGTCCGGGCAGGTCTGGCAACAGCCGCAGCGGCCATCTGTGGGGCTGGCCTCGACGTCATCCTGTTTTACCCCCTGTGGACAGCCGAATGGAAGGCCAGCTACCTCACCGCCGCTGGCCTGTCTGGCTTCGTGCTGGGAATGATCGCTGTCGCCCGAATCGCCCAACGCCTGATGCGCATCATCGAGACCCGCGATGCGAGCCAGTCAACGCCAGTACAGCAAACAACGCTGCCCGCCGACCCTCCCAAGCCCGACAAACAACGAGCCGCACCGGATCCGACAACCTCCCCCGCCGTTATCCTGGGCCAGCGCTTGTCCGAGACGACGACTCCGTCGATTACGTTCGTCGTCGGTGCCACGGGGTCTGGCAAGACCACGACCTTGCGGGCTATGAGCCGTTTGCAGTCATTGCCGCAGTTCGAGACGCTGCACGTGGGTTACCTCGGACAAGACCCCGACAGCAACATCATCTTTGACACTGTTGCCGACGAGATGATTTTCGGACTCGCCAATCGACAGGTTGCGCCCGAAGAACTCGTACCCACCGTCAATCGGCTTCTGGCCGATTCCGCATTCAATTATGGGCCTAGCCGTTCCACCAGCCGTCTCAGTGGCGGGGAGAAACAGTTGCTCGGTCTCCTCGCGACGTTAGCCGCCGATCCGCAAGTGATTGCCGCTGACGAGCCATTGGCTCACCTTGATTTCGATACCCGACAGCACGCGGCACAGGAATTATTGTCGTTCGCCGCGGATCACCATCTCGTGATCGGCGACTATGACTTGCGGCCGTGGCTTTCACACCAGAACCTATCTAGCCCCGATATCCAGGTTGTGGTGTTGAGCGATCATTACGTAGTCGATCAGGGCCCCCTGTCGACGTTCCTTGACAACCCCGACCGGTTAGAAGCCTGTGGCGTCATCATGGAAGACCCACGACCCCACCGTGCCAGTGGTGAACCACAAAAGAGCAACACGTTGACGACCCACGATTTTGGTCGTCACTTAGCCCGCGACAGTCTAGTGACCAGACTTGCGGGCGACCCACTTCTAGTGGCCGACAACGTGACGGTGTTTTTCGGGTCACAGAAACCAGCACGCGGTCCGCGTCGGCACTGGTCCAGGATGGGGCGGCCGGGAGAAGACCCGGCACAGGCACTGGCTAATCGGGTCCAGGCCAAGAAACCGGAGAGCATCGTTACCGTCTACACGGACGGTACGCCGGTGGGAGTGCGGGCCTCTCTATCGGTTTCCGCGGGAGAGGCCGTCGCTCTGGTTGGGCCCAATGGTGCGGGAAAGTCCACCCTCCTGCGGACCCTCGCGGGTCTCGTAGAACCGTCGTCAGGCCAGGTGTGGGTCGGCTCACCCCTTCGTTCATCCCATGACTTGCGGCACAGTGCGCTGAGTCAACACTGCGTATGTGTCCTCCAACAACCTTCAACCCAACTGTTCTCGCGGACGGTCAGGCGGGAGTTGAACCTTCCGGATTCCGACACCAATCGCGAGCCCCGGCAGGTGCTCGCGGACCGCCTCCTCGCGTCCATCAACCCGGCAACTGATCCGCTCGCTCTGTCGGCTCCCCGCCAGCGGATGGTTCTGCTCGCGGCCGCGATTGCATCACCGGCCGCGGTGATCTTCGCTGACGAACCCACTGCGGGACTCGACCTCTTCGCTTGGAACACAGTGGTCGAAGTATTCGGGTCGCTCCTGTCTGCTGGCCGTAGTCTCGTCCTCGTCAGTCATGACGAAAGTTTTCTTGAGGCTCTCGGTAGCCGCCGCATCCACATTGGCCAACCATGTTGACCAAGCGGGATCCCCTCGTACGACTGTTCGCGCTAGCGACCGTCTCCATTGCCGCATTTCTGACCCTGAACCTGGCGACGCTTGGCCTCCTTACGCTCGCCGTACTTGCCCTGCTACCAGTCGCGGGACAACCGGTGGCTGAAAGTATGCGGCAACTCTTCGTCGTGGCGGTGGTCGCATTCACGATCACCGTTGTCAATGCACTGTTCAGCGCGACCAGCCAAACCGATCCCTTCTTCGCCTGGGGACCTTTGAACTTGAGTGTTGCAGGATTGCAACTGGGCTTGGCGATCGGCGTCCGGGTCATCCTGCTCGCCAGTGCCGCGATCGTGTTCCTGGCCAGTGTTGACCCTCTGCAGTTGGCCAGCCGCCTCAGCGCGGTACTGCGGGTGCCGGATCGGTACTCCTTGTCCCTCGTGATCGGCCTGCGAACCGTGCCGTATCTTCTGAGCCAGTTTGCAGCGATGCGGTTGGCTTGGCGTGGGCGGGCGGTTCGACGTGATCCGCAGAAGAAGACGAACGCACGTGCACCGGTCGTGGGGTTTCCAACAGCGCTGCTCGTCAACGCAATTGTCCGGTCGCAGGATGTTGCAGCCACCATGACCTCGCGATCGTTCGATCCCTATGGCCCGCGCACCCGCCTGCCGTACCGCGGCGTGCCCTTAGCTGATTGGGCATTCGTGATCGTGGCAGCGGCAGTGGTGGCTGGCGCGCTAGTGGCCCCGATCTGGCTGCAGGGTTGACAGGAACGCTGACGAGACAACGTCAACTAACTGTGCCATTGGCTAACTGCGCGGAGAACGCTTCAGCACTGAGCGGCCTACTAAACAGGTAGCCCTGAGCCCAGCCAATTCCCATGGCGATCAGTTCCTGGCGGGTCTGCTCTGTTTCAACACCCTCGGCCACCACCGCCAAACCCACCGAGTGGCACACGGCCGCGATCGATTTCAGTAGTGCCAGTCCAGTACGGCCGCGTGATGCTCCGTCGATAAAGCTCTTGTCGATTTTGACTTTGTCGAACTCTAGATGAGCAAGTTGGGACAGCGACGACTGCCCGGTTCCGAAGTCGTCGAGTGCCACCCGGATCCCAAACCGGTGGAATGCGCTCAAGATCGGAGAGAGATCGTCGACGTGGGATCCAATTGCCGATTCGGTAACCTCAATGATGATCGAGTCGGCCGACAATTCCCAGTCGGCGAACATTCGCGCGATTTGGCCTGGCAGCTCAGGGTCAAGATCTTGTCGGGAAATGTTGACGTTGATCGGTGGTACGGCGAGTCCTGACTGCTTCCATTCGGCGAGATGCTGGCAGACTGCCCCTAGGACCCACTGGTCGATTTCGCGGATGATTCCCGATGCCTCGGCCACCGGGATGAACTCCGCCGGAGACACCAATCCTGCTTCCGGATGTTGCCACCGAAGCAAGGCCTCAGCCGATTCCCACCTGCCCGTATTGAGTTCAACAATTGGTTGAAACACCAGGAAGAACTGAGACGCCTCCAGAGCGTGCCGCACTCCGGAGTGAAGCCACGCTCTCCGAGCAATTGCGTCAAACATCGACGAGTCGTAGTTGACCACCAGGTTGCGACCACGTTCCTTGGCGTCGTACATGGCGATATCGGCGTTTCGCAACAACTCGTGCGCATTTCTGGCGTCTGATGATCGCGCTACGCCGGCACTCGCTTCGAGACGTACGGCCTGCCCGTCCACCATGAGTGGGGTGCGCCAACTGGTCCGGATTCGTTCGATGACCCCCGGCGGGTTGTGATCCTCGGCCAGCGTCACGAGAAACTCGTCACCACTCAAGCGGGCAACGCAATCCGGTGAGGGCACCAGTTCGACCAACCGGGTGCCGACGGCCCTGAGGACTTTGTCGCCGAACTCGTGTCCGAAGCTGTCGTTGATGCTGGCAAACTTGTCGAGGTCGAGAAGCACAGCGGTGACGAGTTGGGCGCGTGGACCGTATCCGAGGTCGGCCAAGGTGCGGCGAGCCATGATGAAGTTGCCCAGCCCGGTCAGATGGTCGTGATATGCATCGAACTCCAGTTGTTCTTGCAGCAAGTGAGTGTCATGAACGTCGCGCGCGTTGAGGACGAATCCTCGGACGGCAGAGTCGCTGGTCAGGTCACGAATGCGCGTTTCCGTCCAGCGCCATGCCACGTCACCGTCTGAGACCCAGCGCACTTCACTGTCGGCACTGCGTTCCACTTCCGCACTGGCCGCCGCCATAGCGTTCCGCACGGCCACCCAGTCCGATCGGTGGACTAAGTCCTGCAAGTTGGCTCTCTCCCGGTCGATGCCCACTCTCGACAACAGGTGTCCCAGGTTCGGACTGGCGTAATTGATGCTCCCATCGACAGCGACTACGCACAGGTAGTCGGAAGACCCCAGTACGAGAGACCTGAAATAGTGTTCTCGGGCCGCCAATCGACTGATCAGAATGGTGCGCTCGCGGGCCGACACGACCTGCTGAGCGATCAGCAGTCCGAACAGTAGCACCAGCGCGAAACCCATCAACGGCGTCAATTGGAGATCCGACAAAGCCACCACGATGATGACGACCAGGCAGGCCAATGCCGGAACTGCCGGGAGCAAAATGGCAAAACGGTACCGCTTCACCTCGCCGAGGAACTCCTGGTTGCGTTCATCTGGTGAGACGATCTCTCCTGACTGTGCCCTCCTCCAAGCAGTGTTGCCAGCCCCCACCATGATCGAAGCGGCACAGATTCCCAGCAGAGTGGTGGGCAAAGCTACCGCCACGTTCTGGTTGACAGTCAGATAGGACTCGTAGACGTCGCGAATCAGGAACGGAATCATCCCGAGCGCCAGCAGTCCCACTTCGGTACGGACTGGCCGGATCCCTCGCGCCCACACCCACAGTGTGATTCCGAAAACGAAACTGTCAATCGCCGGGATCGCTGCAGCAGCCAAGATGTCAATATCGGACGCTAACTGCGTGGGGTCAATCGTCGACAGCACGAGAGCATAGAAGACGAACCCGAGAGCAACTGCGGAGAGCAATCCGTCGATCAGACTGCCCAGATGAGTGAGTCGATCACGACGCCAGGTGGGGTACGCCACCAACGCCGCCAGTGCCAGGGGCACGTACATGAACTCAATCAGCTCAAACGGTGACCGCTCTGGGTAGTCCATCGTGAGACGGTCGAGAGCTACTGCCACAAATGCCGCAGCGGCGATGAAGAACGCGATGGCCAAGAGCAGCCGGGCTCGAGCGGCTGAATCTGGCCCTTCACGGGGATGGCTGGCGCGACTGGCCCGATAGAAGAAGACACCCGCAATGGCCAGCAGTCCCACCAGGATGATGTCGGCGAGGATCCGCCCGGCGAGTGGGGACATTTCGGACCACACGATCGCTACGGCAGCCAGCGACACAATACCCACGGCGCCAACCACAGCCGCGCTGGAACCGCCCCCTGGGGAACGGTCGCGGCGTGCCATTCTGTGATTCTCCCGCATCACCACAGCCCGATGCCTGTTCCAGCCCCATCGACGGTGGACGGCTGCTGTGGTAGCGCTCACGCTGAATCGACCGTGTTGCGCCACTAGGGTGGGCGTCATGAATTGGGACGCCCTGCCCGGCACCGACTGGACCAAATCGATCGATAATCTCGAACAAAAACAAGCAATCGCTCGAGAACTCGCGGCACAGGCCCGCGACGGCCAAGTGATCGGGATCGGTTCGGGTAGCAGCGCCTACCTTGCCTTGCTCGAACTCGCCAAACGGGTGAATGCCGAAGGCCTGGCGATTGAATGTGTCGTCACCTCATTGGAAATCGAGGCCTACTGCACCGCGTTGGGCCTACCGGTTGGCTCGCTGGTCAATCGCCGCCCCGACTGGTGCTTCGACGGTGCCGACGAGGTCGATCCAGACATGAACATGATCAAGGGTCGGGGCGGGGCCTTCGTTCGCGAACAACTCGTTTTTGCATCTGCTGTTCAGCGGTTCATTCTCATCGATGATTCAAAACACGTTCCTCGTCTCGGCACTCACCACGCACTGCCACTCGGGGTCTTCGGCGAGGCCACCAGCTTGGTGCGCCAGCGACTTCGAGACGAGTGCGGGCTCGATCCAGTCGTGCGGGCCGCAGGTGGCAAGGACGGGGGCGTCATCGACGAACACGGGCTATCTATCTTAGATCTGGCGATCGACGACCGTCACTCACCGGCCGAGTGGGAGGCCTACCTTTTGGGAATCCCGGGAATCGCCGCAACCGGTTTGTTCATCGGCTACCAGTACGAGATCTTGAGCTAGAGCCACCATGTCGACCAATCCCTTCCGATCAGCCGCCGCAGCTCTGGGGCGATCGGTGGATTCGGCCGTCCGCAGTTCTCTAGCGGCCAGGGCCGTCAGCAAAGCCGAGACCAAACTGGCGACCTCTCGACGGGAACGCAAGATCGGTAAAGGGACACTGCGTTCGACCCACGTCGAGGCCTACCGCGGGTACGTAGCTGACGGTCATGCGCATGTCCGAGTGCGAGTCATCGAAGAACCAGTCATCCCCGACGCCGCCGAGCAAGTGACAGACACCAAGTTGGTACGCAGCAATCTGCGGCGATTCGTGCCCATCGCCCTGCCAGGCGTGCGATTGAACTTCATGGCCACTGGAACGCGACCTGTTCGAGCAGTGAGCGACCGCCACGGGTACGCGACTGCCCGCATTCCCGTCGCCGACCTCGAAGAAGGTTGGCATCCCTATCACTGTGTTACGGAACCCGATGATCCGACCGAAAACCCGACGATCGCAAACAGCGACTTCCTCGTAGCTCCGGGACCGCGCACGATCGTGGTCAGCGACATCGACGACACAGTACTACGCACCGGACTCACCGAAGGCATGACGGCTGTCCGAAACACGTTGTTCGGTACGGCGGTAACCCGCCGTTCGGTTCCAGGGATGGCTGCCTTCTACCGACTGTTGGCCAACCGCCTCGCTGGCGACGGCATCGTACATTTCTGCTACGTATCGACCGGTCCCTGGAATCTCTACGACATGCTGACGACCTTCTTGGAGTTTCGCGGATTCCCCAAAGGCGTGTTGTTCCTGACCGACTGGGGCCCGCAAGACCGATACATCATGCGCAGCGGTATCGAACACAAGCGCACCACTTTGCGCAAACTCGTCGAAGCCTTTCCGGAAGCACAATTGCTGTGTGTGGGAGATTCAGGCCAGAACGACCCCACGGTTTACGTTGAGATTGCCCGCGAGTACCCCGGGCGGGTGCGCGACATTGTCATCGTCGACGTCGGCGAACACAAACAGGACCGGGCCGCCGAACTCCTAACCTGGTCTGAGGAATTGTCGCAAGAGAACGTGCCACTCACTTTCGTCACTGATGCTGTCGCCGCCGCGCGAGTCTATGCTGAGCGAGGAATGTTTCACCCCGAGGATGCCGGAGTAGTCGCAGCCCAGTACGAAAGTGAGTCATGACATGACCGATCAGCAGCACAAGTCGGGCCAGGCAATAGTGGCGTGGATCTGCGCAATCATCACTGGTCTCTACATGTTGCCGTGGGCAATCGCAGCGACCCGCGGCAAGGCCAACTCAGAGATGATCGGTCTGATCAACCTGTTGCTCGGGTGGACGATTATCGGCTATGTGTGGGCTTTGGTGCTGAGTTTGACCCCCCACGGCATCGTGGCGACAGACACCCCGGCAGGCCCATAGGCGAATCGGTGTGGCACGTTCGGACCGGTGAGATCTTGAGGCACAATCGACACTCCTCGACGACACTTGGAGTCCTACTTACCCATGCATGGTGTGTCTAGCCCAGATCTGTCCCAGCTACGCCCCTGGCAGCGTCAAGCCCTCACCCGCTACCTACAAGAAACGCGCGCCGACTTCTTGGTCACAGCCACCCCAGGTGCGGGAAAGACGCGCTTTGCGCTCACAGTGGCCCAACAGTTGGCAGCTAGCGGCGACATCGACGCCATCATCATCGTCGCGCCCACCGATCACCTGCGGACCCAGTGGGCGCATGCTGCACATGAGTGTGGGCTGAACCTCGATCCCACTCTGCCCAACACTCGAGCAGCAATCAGTCCTAGTTCGTGGGGGTATGTGACCACCTATGCCCAAGTTGCCGCTCGGCCGATTTCGCATCGGCTCCGCTGCGAAGCTCGCCGCCCGCTCGTCATCTTGGACGAGATTCACCACGCTGGCGACGGGTTGTCATGGGGTGATTCGATTTCGAGCGCGTTCGAAACCAGCCACCGCCGGTTGGCCCTGTCGGGTACGCCATTTCGAACTCGACCTGACGAAACCATTCCCTTCGTTCGTTATGAGACGTCCGAGACGACCTACGAGTCGATCGCTGACTTTTCGTATAGCTACGCTGACGCGCTGCGCGACGGCGTGGTACGACCAGTGGTATTCGCCGCCTATTCCGGCCAGGCCACCTGGCGCAACAGTGCTGGCGAGGTTCTGACAGTCGATCTCGCGGAGCAGGCCGACGACACCGGGGCGGGCCTCAGCGCCGCAGCCGAGAAGCTAGCGTGGAAGACGGCCCTCAATCCGCGGGGCAAGTGGGTAGCGCACGTCTTAGCCGCGATGGACGACCGCATCACCGCACAACGGGCGCAGGGCATCACTGACGCTGCCGGGATCGTCTTGGCCTCTGATCAGTCAGACGCTCGCGCTTACGCCAAGATCCTCGAACGAGTCACGGGCCACAAACCGGTGCTGGTCCTGTCCGACGATCGAGCGGCCTCCACGAAGTTACGTGCGTTCACCTACTCCCGCGACCGATACGCGGTGTGTGTACGGATGATCTCCGAGGGTTGCGACATTCCCCGAGCTACATCGATCGCCTATATGACCAGTTACCGCACGCCCCTGTTTTTTGCTCAGGCCGTGGGCCGCGTAGTGCGCTCGCGTGCGTCCCACGAGACTGCGACCGTGTTCCTCCCAGCGGTGAGGCCCTTGCTCGCGTTGGCTGCGGAGTTGGAAGAACAACGCAACCGCACTATGCGCGTTCCGCCGACCTCCAACGACCAGGATCTCGACGCTCTGATAGATGAGAGAGAACAGCCCACCGAAACTACTGACGAATGGGAACCGATCTCTGCCGAGGCCCAGTTCGCCCATGTGGTTCACGCTGGCCGAGCCGTCACTGCTCCGACGGGTACGCCAGCCTCTCCTGACGATGACTACCTTGGCATCCCTGGTCTGCTCACGCCGGAACAGACGGCGGCGTTGCTGGCTGCTCGCGACGCTGACGCTCGCAAACGAGCAGGAACTGCACACACTGCGGCCACAGAAAGTGCCGGCGAAACCGAATGGGAGAAAGCAGCCCGGCTACGCAAGGAACTCACCCATGCAGTGGCGGCAGTTGCACAGTCGGCCGAGCAGCCCCACGCTGTAGTACGTGCCTGGGTCAACCGCGAGATTCCCGGTCCCACCTCGTCGTCGGCACCGCCCGACATTTTGGATGCTCGCATTCGTGCTCTTCGCCGCCGCCTCGTCACCGTTGCGCGCCCACGATGAGATAGCGAGACCACAAGTAGCGTACTATCGAACGTATGTTCGATAGTGGTGATGCAGTTCACGCTTCTGACAGTCATCCGAGCTACTCGGCGACCGCCTCTCCTGACACCCAACGCCTCCAGCAATTTCTCGATCGACTCGATCCGCAGCAACTCGAGGCTGCGGTGTCCCCCGCCACCCATTTGCGCATCCTGGCCGGAGCGGGCAGCGGCAAGACCCAGGCGTTGATCGGACGTGCGTGTGCATACATTCTGGCTGGAAACTCGGCTTCGAGTTTGACGTTGTTGAGCTTTACGCGGCGGTCGGCCAGACAGCTTGTCACCCGCTGCACTGTGGCTCACGAACGCCCCCGCGGGGGAACGTTTCACTCGCTGGCCCACGACGATCTTCGGCGGTTTGGTGGCCTGATTGGCCTCGTCGAAGACTTCTCCGTGCTCGACCCGGAAGACGTCTCCGACATTGTCGCGGCCTGCCGTAGCGACGTCATGGCCACCAAGCAGCACCGACGTCGCTTCCCCCGCGGAGCCACGATTTCTGCCGTCTACAGCCATGCTGTCAATACCGGAGGAAGTATCCGGGAATCCTTGGCTGAGGTTGCTCCGTGGGCCCAGCCGTTCGAGGAGGATGTCGTCGCCATATGCCGGGCCTACAGCGACCATAAGCGACGTATCGGAGGACTAGATTTTGACGATCTGCTGCTGTACTGGCACGAACTGCTCGTGAGCCGCCACGGGGAACGAGTCTGCAACCGAACCAGCATGCTGCTGATCGACGAGTATCAAGACGTCAACCATGTTCAGGTCGGCATCGCCCGCGCTTTCGCTCAATCCGGCAGTCGTGTGACCGTCGTGGGTGACGACGCCCAGGCTATTTATTCGTTTCGCGGATCGTCTCCCCGCTATATCCTCGATTTCGAAGATGATTTCCCTGGCGCGCAGACCGTAATCCTTTCGACGAGTTACCGTTGTCGCCAACCGATTTTGGATCTTGCCAACGCGGTGGCGTCTGAGGCTCGAACCGGATTTAGCGTGCGGCTCGAGAGCGCACACGCTGGCGCAACTGGTCTCGGTACTGCGCCGCCTGCCTCACCGGTCGAGCTGTTGCGGTGTTATGACGACGACAGCGAAGCACGCTATCTATGTCAGCGCATCCTGGATCACCGAGATCAGGGCACTCCGCTACGGGAACAGGCAGTGCTCGTTCGCGCCCACCACCACAGCGCTGAGCTTGAGATTGTCTTGACCGAACACGGAATTCCGTACGTGAAGTACGGTGGGTTGCGATATTTGGAGGCTGCGCACGTCAAAGATGTGCTGGCCGCATTTCGGGCCGCCGACAACCGCGCCGATGAACTCGCTTGGTTTCGGCTCTTACAGTTGCTTCCCGGAGTAGGGCCCGCCACCGCCAGACGTGCTTCTGGGGCGCTACCCACAGCAGATTGGCCGTCTGTGGTGAGTGACTTGCCAGCTAGCTCGCGAACCCTTGCCAGCGGTCTGCTCTCTGCGATCCTTCCCGCGGGCGATTTGCCGGTGAGCGTTCATGCCGACCACATCGTGCGAGCCTACGAACCACTGCTCGCTGAGAACTATGATAAACCTGAGCAGCGCCGGGAAGACCTCGGCGCACTCGTCGCAGCGACTAGTCGGTCCAGCAGTCTCAGTGCAGTGGCCGCGGAGGTCGTCCTGGAGCCTCCACGATCCACCGGAGACCTCGCTGGACGTCCCCACATAGATGACGATTGGCTGACGATTGCCACCGTCCATGCAGTAAAGGGGATGGAGTTCGACGTCGTTCACCTTGCCCATGTCGCCGACGGCAACTTCCCTGTCGACATGGCATTGAAGTCAGTGGACGGCGAGGAGGAAGAGAGACGATTGTTCTATGTGGCGGTGACTCGAGCCCGTCACAGCCTCAACCTTTACTGGCCACAGCGATTCCATCATCTACCACGCGGAAACCACGACCGCCACTCGTGGTCGCAACCGTCGCGGTTTCTCACTGGGGCTGCACGCAGTCGTTATGTCACGATCGATGAACCGGCAGTCGACGCAGGTAGTGCCACCGAAGTGAACCAGACCGCGGTCGACCTCCCTAGCCACCCCAACCTCGATCACCTGTGGCGATGAGGTCGACATCCGCTGCCCTGATGGGCTCACGACAGGCAGCGGGAGGCGTGTTCTCACGTTAGGGTGGACGCACGCCGTCCAACGAAAGTGGGTAGATCGTGACTCCTCGAGTCGACCGCAAGGGCATCCACCTGTCTGACTTCTCGCACGACATCATGGAATCACCAGCGTTTCGGGCCACCCTCGTTCAGCTCGCGACCGAGCTAGACCGACCGCTAGCTGACGTTGAAGCCGAAGCCCACGACGACTTGAAGGAACTCGCCCGCGAGCAGGAGTCGTGGGCCGTGTCGTTCTGGGACAACATGTGTCGGTGGCTCGCCCAGGCCTACCAGCTTGATGTGGATGATGATCAGATCGAACGGATCAAGGCTCTCAACGAGAACAGCACTCTCGTGTTCTTGCCCAATCACCGTTCATACCTAGATCCACTGATCTTGCGCTCGGCCCTGGCTGAGCACGGTTTCGCCCCGAACAACGTGTTGGGTGGAGTGAATCTGTCCTTTTTCCCTCTCGGCTCCATCGCTCGCCGCAACGGCACGGTATTCATCCGACGGGAGTTCAAGAACGACCGCGTGTACAAGGCGAGCCTCAAGGCCTATATCGCCTACCTGCTGGAGCATCGGGCCAATCTGGAGTGGTATATCGAAGGAGGTCGCACCCGGACTGGAAAACTACGTCCGCCGCGGATGGGGATCCTCAGCTACTTGGTCGACGCGTTCGACGACTACGCCACCGAAGACGTCACCATCATCCCGGTGTTTGTCGGCTATGACCAGCAGTACGAAGTCGGTGCGATCTCAGCCGAAGAACTCGGAGCTGAGAAGTCGCCCGAGGGCCTCAGTTGGATGCTCAACTTCATCCGTGGTCAGTCCGTCCGGCGTGGCCGCGCTCATCTGCGGTTTGGGGAGCCGCTCAGCCTGGCTACCGCTCTCGACGAGTTCCGCGGCGATGGTGACGAACGTAATGCGCGTCTCGCTGTCCCCAAAATAGCGTTCGAAGTGATGCACCGAATCAACAAGGTCACACCGATCATTCCGTCCGCACTGGTCACCTTTGCTCTACTCGACAACGATGGACGCGCCATCACCCGCGATGAGGGTCGACGCATCTTGGAGCCGCTGTTGCGGTATGTGCGTCAGCGCGGGATCGATATCTCAGAAGATCTCACCGACTTGTCCGACGATGGCGGCCTGGCCGATGCTGTAGCCACGTTGCAGCGCGAGGGAGTCGTCAAGACCTACCAGGACGGGCTCGACCCGGTCTACTGGATTGCCGACGATCGCCAGCATGAAGCGGGTTTCTACCGCAATACGCTGATTCATCATTTGATCTTGCGAGCGATTATTGAAGTCGCTCTGGTTGCTTCAACCGAACAACCGCGGAAGGACCCAGTCTCGGTCATCTGGCACGAGGCCAATCAGCTGCGCGACATCCTCAAGTACGAGTTCTTCTTCCCCCGCACGCGCGAATACAGTGAGCAGATCATCGCCGAGACACAGTTGGCCTACCCCGGCTGGGACAAGAAGAAGTTGGTCAGCAAAGACTTGCTTCCCGCTCTCCAAGATACTGGCCTGTTCGTCGCCCACCGCACGATTGCGCCGTTCCTGGAAGCCTATAGCGTCGTTGCGGATCGACTGGCAGTGCGACCAGTCGACGCCGATATCGATCGCGAACAGTTCATCCACGAGTGCATCGGCGTCGCCACTCAGCGGTGGCGTCAGAAGCAACTGCACTCCCCCGAGTCCATTTCGCGGGACCTGTTCACCAACGCACTTCAACTTGCCGATAACAAGAAGCTGCTCGCGCCGGGAGACGAATCGCTCCAGGCCGGCCGCGACCGCTTCGCCGAGATATTTCGCGACGCGGTCCGCCGGGTCGACGTACTGCGCACACTCGCCCTGCGAGAAGGAGGAATCAAGTGAGTGACATCCATCAGCTCGTCGCTGAGATTGAACGCGGCCCTCAGGGCCCGAGCGTGGGGGCGTTCTTCGACTTCGATGGGACAATCATCCACGGCTATTCAGCAGCCGTAGCATTTCGCGAACGCATCAAGCGGCGCACGATTGGAGCCAAGGAACTGCTGAAGATCTTCGCCGAGGCCATCAATGTCGAGCGTCGAGGACACGACGTGTCGGCGCTGATGGAACTCGGAGTCCAGAGCCATGCTGACCAGTCCGAGGCAGACTTCGATGCGTTTTGCCGCGATATCTTCGACAGCAAAATTTCCGGGCTCATCTACCCCGACGTTCGGGTTCTGATCGATGCCCACCGTGACGCTGGCCACACAATCGCGATCGCCTCCTCGGCGACTCGGGGACAGTTGGCTCCGGCAGCGGCCGATCTCGGCGTCGACCACATTCTGTGCACCGAGATGGAAATAGCCAACGGCCGGGTGACTGGCGAGCTTGCTGGCCCGATTCGTTGGGGAGACGAGAAAGCCCAGGCCGTGCTCGATTTTGCGGCCCTTTACGATCTTGATCTAGCCACTTCCTATGCCTACTCGAATGGCGCGGAGGATGTACCGTTCTTGAGCGTCGTAGGGCGACCCACCGCACTGAACCCGGATAGGGAACTCACCGAGCTTGCCGAACAGCGGGGATGGTCAGCAGCTCGGTTCCGGCTCCCCCACCGCCACAACCCCATCACCCTGGCCCGTTCGGCGGCCGCTCTGGGTGCCATCGGGGTAGGCGTCATGACGGGCGCTGGTGCCGGAATCCTCAATCAGAACAAGGCCATCGGCCTCGAGGTGGCCGCGTCGGTTGGATCCGAACTTGCCCTGAGCGCCGCCGGGATCAGACTCAACGTTCATGGTGAGCACAACTTGTGGGCCCAGCGTCCTGCCGTTTTCCTGTTCAATCACCAGAGCCAACTCGATGTCGTGGCCCTCGGCGCCCTGCTGCGACGCGACTTCACGGCAGTTGCGAAGAAGGAACTCGAGAAAGATCCGGTGTTCGCGCCGATCGGATACCTGTTGGACGTGGCGTACATCGATCGCGGCAATCGAACGAGTGCTGTTGAGACCCTGGACGAGGCCGCTCAGGTAATTCGCGACGGCAAATCGGTGGCGATCGCACCAGAAGGAACCCGGTCACCAACTCCCCGCCTGCTGCCGTTCAAGAAGGGCCCGTTCCGGCTC
>CBFGTA010000026.1:0-21682 GCA_965651595.1 uncultured bacterium
GGACAACGACCGCCCCCGATGACTTCCCGATACCACATCCAGGCGGCCGGATTGATGGGCTCTCCGACCGAACCCAGTAACCGCAGAGACTCCAAATCGAACCGGCCAGGAACTTCGGAACCCCACTTGGCGAACGTTCGGATCGCGGTCGGAGCCGTGTAGAGAATCGTCACGCCGTAGCGTTCGACCAACTCCCACCACCGGCCCTGATGCGGGGTGTCGGGGGTCCCTTCATAGATCACGCTAGTTGCACCGTTCGACAGCGGCCCGTAGACGACGTAGCTATGACCGGTGACCCACCCGATGTCAGCGGTGCACCAGAAAACGTCCGTGCCTGGCTTGAGGTCGAAGACCGCCCAGTGCGTATACGACACCTGAGTGAGATAGCCGCCCGTGGTGTGAACGATGCCCTTGGGTTTCCCAGTGGTTCCCGACGTGTACAAAATGAACAACGGGTGCTCGGACTCGAAAGATTCGGGCTGGTGGACTTCCGGCTGCCGCGACACGATCTCGTGCCACCAATGGTCCCGGGGCGTCCACGTTACGTCCTGGCCGGTTCGTTCGACGACGATGACATTTTCCACCCAGTCGAGCCCGTCGATGGCTGCATCCACGGCTGGCTTGAGCGCTGCCGGAGAACCTCGGCGATAACCTCCGTCAGCTGTGATCACCAGCCGAGCTTCAGCATCGATGATGCGAGTGCGGAGGGCTTCCGCCGAGAACCCGCCGAAGACCACAGAATGCACGGCACCGATCCGAGCACAAGCCAGCATCGCCACCACTGCCTCAGGGATCATCGGCAGGTAGATGGCGACACGATCGCCAGCGGTCACCCCGAGCTCCGTGAGGGCGTGGGCCGCCTGCGACACCGACTTCAACAGTTCGTCGTAGGAGACACTGCGGCTGTCGCCGGGTTCTCCCTCGAAGTGGAAGGCAACGCGTTCTCCGTGACCGGCCGCCACATGCCGGTCCACGCAGTTGACGCTCACATTGAGTCGACCCTCGGGGAACCACCGGAAGAAAGGCGCATTGGTCTCGTCGACCATGGTGTCCCAAGGCTGTTCCCACTGCAAGCGTTGCGCCTGCTGCGACCAGAAGTCGGCTCCGGCAGCCTCGGCGTCTGCGTAGGCTCCTATTCGTACGTTCGCATTCGAGGCGAACTCGGGGGGAGGGGGGAAAACACGGTTCTCTTCGAGGAGGTTCTCAATGGCATCGGAATCCACGCCCCGACGCTACCGCAATCACCGCAGTCGGCGACACTGTCAGAGATAGACTGATCGCGGTTTCCAGGTCGACAGTTGCGGCGAACGATCGGCCGCCAGCACCCGATAAGGACGAACTCGCTCGCGAGGGTTCCGCACAACTGCCGCCGAGGTCGGAGGTTTCATGCATCAACGCCGTTGGGTCACCGTCGGGCTGGCATTGGGTCTGGTCGTGGTGTTGGTAGCTCTCGCGCGTCCCTTCGGTGGCGACTCGAACTCCGTGGCCGCCCAGGCGGGAGTCGTGTCGCCGCCCGAGTTGGTCAAAGACCCGGCCCCCACCGCCCAAGAACTCAGCGTGACGACCCCGCCCGAGGCGCAGCCAGGAATTGAAATCCCGGACTTGGTCGCAGGGGGAACCGCACCTCAGATGGTGGTGTTGTCTTTCGACGGTGGGGTCGAAGCTCGCGACGGGATCATGGCTGAATACCTGGACCTGGCGCGCGCCAACCGCGCTCGGTTCTCGTTCTACGTGTCGGCAACGTACCTGATTCCTGATGGCCCTGCCAAAATGCAGTACCGTCCCCCACGCAAGCCTGCCGGAACCTCAGCAATCGGATTTTCCGCACCCGAACTCATTGGGCCCCGCATCGACACGCTCGGGGCTGCCTGGAATGAAGGACACGAAATCGGAACTCACTTCATGGGCCATTTCTGCGGCTCAGGAGGTGTGAGCAGTTGGTCGCAATCGGACTGGACGTCAGAAATCAACCAGTTCAACTTCACCATCGACAACTGGCACGCATTCAGTCCCGACGTCTCAGCTGGCCCACTGCCGTTCAACTCCACAGTCGTCAAAGGGGGCCGGACCCCCTGCCTAGAGGGCAAGCGGCCAGCGATGCACAAGGCATTCGTGAACGCGGGCTACAGCTACGACTCGTCTGACACTGGCACGCTGCAATGGCCGAAGAAGTCTTCTGGCGTGTGGCTTCTGCCTTTGCCGACTCTCAAAGTCGGGTCGCTAGGTCGAGTTCTGGCCATGGACTACAACTACATGGTCAACCAGAACGGCGGAAAGACCGAAGCGTCTCCCGAACGCTGTGCAGCCATCGAGGACGAAACGTACGAGTCGTACGTGGGAGCGCTCAATGATCTGCGGGAAGGCAATCGCGCCCCTCTACTTATCGGCAGCCACATGAATCGGTGGGTGTGCAACGCCTACACCGGTGCACTCCATCGCTTCGTCAGAGACACGCGGCGCGATCACCCCGATGTCTTGTTCGTCTCTGCTCTTGATCTCGTTGAGTGGCTGGAACGCCAAGACCCGCAACTGCTGGGGGAACTGCAGGCGCTCCCACCCGAGTAGGGCGTGGATTGCTAACGATCGCTCGGCGAGCGGTTGCCGCCTCCGGTGTTGGCTCCAAGCTGTCTTATGGTGTCGCCCGATAGTGTCAACGCATGTCTGTCGCTGCGGCCCTGACCGGCCTCATGGAACTTCCTGGCGTTTCCGATAGTGCCACCCGGGCTCGCGAGCGAGTCGACGAGTTGTTGTGGAATCGGGGGCTGCGCCAACATGGCGCAGCTCTGGCGAGGGCGGTTACCGTCGAATCGGCCCAGGCGTGCGCCGCCATCGACGGCATTGATTTTCCCGTCCAAGCCTGGGCGAGCGGCGACGCGTTCGACGACTCACCGATCGGTCGGGCGGCAGCTGGAGTGTTCCGGGTAGTTCACGAGTTGCGCTCCCTCACCGACACGTGGTCGGCGGCACCACTGCAGGCGCTCGCCCGGATGCATTCACTGGTCGCGCGGGACATTGCCGAAGCCGAAGAACTTGGTCGACCGCGTAGCACCGACGAGGTCGATGATCCGCTGCGGCTGAAGTCGGTGACGCCGGTCCAAGCGATGAAGGTGCGGTTGTCAGCGATCACAGAGATTGCCACCGAACCCGCTGCTATCCCGGCCGTCGTTGAATCGGCAGTTATCCACGGCGAACTCATGAGTCTGCGCCCTTTCCGTTGGGGGAGTGGACCCGTTGCCCGACAGTCCGCCCGTCTCGTCCTTGCTGCCCGCGGAGTGGACCCCGACTATGTGTTGTCTGTCGACCTGGCGTTCCAATCCATGGGGCGCCCGACCTATGTAGACGGGATACGCAGCTATATGTCGGGGTCGCCGGAAGGCGTAGCCAAGTGGTTGCGACTGTGTGCTGATGCAGTGGCCGTGGGTGCCCGGATTTCGGAAGAGCGGTTGGCGGAGTTGGGCTGAGACGGCCACGAACTCAGGAGGCTTCTCGGCGAGTCGTGGCCGCCCGCTCGTGCCGTCCCGCGCGCGGTGTCACGAGCCCCCGCGCGTAGTGTCACGAGCCACACTGCGGATGGGTGGTGACACTGTGTAGCGACGCGGCGCGTTCGCACCCCTTGGCAATCAGACGAACGATGGTGGTAGGGCACGAATCCCCGCGACATAATGGTCATGTGATCGGCCGCTGGGCCGAGATCGCCCGGGAGGGAACCCACGCGGCGCCCCACCCACGAGACGGGTCAACGCTTCGAGCGTTTTGGTTGCACGCTTGTTATCGATCCCGGGCGTGACGAGAGGATGCCCCCGACAAGTTCGGGGGCATCGGTCTGTGTGCCCCTGGCCTGCACCGACGGTGAAGTACGGCGAGGCCAGCTAGCGGCGCATGCGCGATCTGGCGTACCAGGCCAACCCGAGTGCCACAGCAGCTCCGGCGCCAGCGGCAGCAGTCCGCTTGCGAGTCTGAGCTCTTTTCTCCTTCAGCGACACGGGTGTGTCGAACTTGAGGATCGGCCAGCCACGATCTTCGGCAACCTCGCGCAGCGCCTTGTCGGGGTTGGTTGCGAACGGATGACCGACCACTTCCAGCATCGGGAGGTCCGTAATCGAGTCGCTGTAGGCGTACGAACTGCCGAGGTCGTACCCTTGGTCCTCGGCAAGTGACTGCATCGCCGTCACCTTGCCTTCCGCATAGGCGTAGAAGAGAACCTCACCGGTGTACTTGCCGTCCTCGATCGCCATCTGCGTGCCAATCGCATGGTCGACGCCTAACAGCTCGCCGATCGGTTCGATGACCTCGTTGCCCGACGACGAAACGATGATGACATCGCGCCCGGCCGCGTGGTGTTCCTCGATGAGGCTGATGCCTTCGGCGTACACGATGGGCTCAATCACTTGATCCAGTGCTTCGGCCACCACTGCCCGAACCTGTTCGACGTCCCATCCAGTAACGAGTGCCGATAGCTGTACGCGGGCCTGCTCCATATCGTCGTGATCGGCGCCGGACAGCTGATACACCATCTGGGCGTAGGCACTGCGCAAGGCGTCCCTTCGTTTGAGCAGTCCCGAATGCTGCAGGGGCCGGGCGTAGGCGAGTGTGCTCGACTTCGCGAGCAGCGTCTTATCGAGGTCGAAAAAAGCGGCAGCCCGCGGGTCGGAGGATTTATCGTCGTCCATGCGTTCGATCGTACCGCCGACCTTTATCCACAACATCATGCTTTTGGTCGTAGCGGTCACTACCGAACCGCATGATGACGGTCATGGTGAGGGAGCCGAACACAGCCGCCGTGGCCATCGGGGCAGTTGACCCTGACGTATTGGAGGACCTCACTCGCATTGCGGTTGCGGCCGGTGTCAACCATGTCGCCTGCCGGGTGGGGAGAGAACTCGCTGCTCACTGGTCCCGAGCGCCGATGATCCTCGTGGACGGATCCGCGGTCACTGACTGGGGTGTATCGCGCTGGCCCCACCGATCCCACGTCTACGTGGCTGCCCGTGCGGGCGAGGAGGAGACCGTCGCGGAGGCAGAGCGGCAGATTGCCGCGGCGTGGCAGGTTGCCCACAAGTTAGGGGCTGAACAACCGGTGATTCTGCCGCGAGCAGAACACTGGTTGGTGGCCCGTCTGTCGTCGGTGTGTTCGCGGGCTCCCGGAGCCGCCACTGTCGTAGGTGTTGTGGGTGCAGTCGGCGGTGCCGGGGTGAGCTCGCTGGCCTGTGCTCTTGCTGTGGCCGGCGCGCGGGACGGACGCCCCGCGGCGCTGTGCGATATCGATCCGCTCGGGGTTGGCCTCGATGCGTTGATGGGTATCGGGCTGAGCGCTGACCACGACGAAGGTCTGGGCTGGGCAGACCTTCGCGCCGCGCGGGGCCGGGTGTCGCCCGTTGCACTGATGACGGGATTGCCGCAGTCTCACGGGGTTACCGTATGCGGATGGGGCAACCGCATGCGGGACCCGGTTGCAGACGACGTTTGTGGGTCGGTCATTGACGGGTTGGCAGCTGCGTCTGACCTCGTCGTGATTGATATTCCTCGCGGCCGCGACCGCGTTGCCGACGAGGCGATCGCACGTACGCACTTGGTTCTACTCGTCGTGCCCACCCATGGACCCGCGTTGCGGGCGGCAGCTCGCCTGACCGCGGAGGACCAGTGGAACACCGTGGAGCTGCACGTCGTTCTGGCGGGCACGTCGAAGGGCATCGCCGGAGCTGATGTTGCGCGTGATCTCGACTTGTCGGTGCTCGGTCGTGTCCCTTACGACCCCCAATTAATTGGTGACTTGGCCGTCGGTCTGCCTCCTGGCGTCCACCGCCGTTCAAAGCTGGGCAAGGCTGCTGCCGATCTCCTCAAACAAGTGAGGGCTCACGTCGCGGCATCGACGTCCGGCAGCGATCTTGGGGATGCCCGACGATGACGGGGTCCGCCATGGTCGCGCGTGAACTTGTCGATCGAGTCCGCGATCGGCTCGTCGACAGTCGTGAGGAAGTCTCGGCCGCGTCGGTGGCAGCGGCGCTGCGCGGGGACGGACAGGTCATAGGCGATCACGTCATCCTCGAACTTGTCAGATTGCTGCGCGACGAGTTGTCGGGGGCGGGCCCGATCCAACCGCTGCTCGACACCCCTCGAGTCACTGACGTGCTCGTCAACGGGCCGCGTGATGTGTGGGTGGATGACGGAGATGGCCTTCGGTCGGTAGCGGTGGAGTTTCGTGACGATGAAGCAGTCCGCCAACTCGCCCAGCGTCTCGCTGCCGGTGCGGGTCGTCGGCTCGACGAGGCCATGCCGTATGTGGATGCCCGTATCGCGGGAGGGATCCGTCTGCACGCTGTGCTGCCACCGATCTCCCGCTCAGGCACGATCATGAGCCTGCGGATTCCGCAGCGTCGCACTTTCACGATCGCTCAGCTTGTCGACGTGGGCAGCCTTACCGCCGCGTCGGCGGCTTGGCTGCGGGCAGTCGTGGGCGCCAAACTGTCGTTCTTGGTCTCGGGAGGAACCGGAACTGGCAAGACCACGATTCTGAACGCATTGTTGACCGAGGTCGACCCGTCCGAACGGATCGTTGTGGCCGAGGATTCTGCCGAGCTCGCGCCCGATCACCCGCACTGGGTGGGATTGGAGTCGCGGCCTCCCAACGTTGAGGGGCAAGGCCGCGTGACACTGCGCGACCTCGTGCGGCAGTCGCTGCGCATGCGTCCGGATCGAGTGGTGGTCGGTGAGGTGCGCGGTCCCGAAGTGGTTGACTTGCTAGCGGCACTGAACACGGGTCATGAGGGTGGAGCGGGAACGATCCACGCGAACTCGGCGGCTTCCGTTCCAGCTCGAATTGATGCATTGGCGAGTGCTGCGGGACTCGACCGAGCAGCCACTCACGCCCAGATGTTGGCCGGTGTAGAAGCCGTAATTCACGTCCAGCGTTCGTCGGGTCGACGTCGTGTCGCCGGTGTCTACCGATTCCACTCCACCGCCAACGGCGAGGCCACGTGTGCACCAGCCGTGGAGTTCCTCGATACCGGCGTTGTTCGCGCCCACCCGCACGCTGAGCAGATCCTTCGGCGCCTCCAGGATCGCGTGGATCCTTCAAAGGTTGACGACCTCGTGCAAGCGATTGAGGAGGGCACCGTATGGTTGCCGCAGTTGTAGGCGCGGTGGCGGTCGCTGTTGCCGTGGTGGTGTGCATGGAGCCACCGCCGCTACGCGCTCGCGCGGGCGTCGGCGGCGCGGTCACAGTGGGAGTAATCCCTGCCGTGCGAGGCTTGGCCCGGGGGGCTCGCTCTGGCACCCACTGGCTGCGCATCCACCTGTCGCCCCGCGCTGTTGCCACCCGCCGTCGCAGACAGGCAATCGACGTGGTGGCCGACCTCGGCCGCGAACTCGACGCCGGGCAGCCCCCGTCAGTCGCTCTGCCCCGGGCCGTGGCGTCTACGCGGAGCGGGGTTTGCCCGCGGACGGTCGCCCTGTGCGGGCTCGGGGGAGACGTGGCAGACGGCCTGCGGCGCGATGCCCAGGCTGGCGGATTGCCCGTCCTGGCAGCACTCGCCGCCCTGTGGCGCATTTCAGAGGGGGCCGGGGCTGGCATGGCACAGGCCGCCCAGGTGATCGCCGACAGTTATCGGGCAGACGAGCAATTGCGTCGCGACCTTGCCACCCAGCTCGCCGGGCCGAGGGCCAGCGCTCGAATCTTGGCGCTACTGCCGTTGGCCGGGCTGCTGATGGGAGGGTTGCTGGGAGCCGAACCGATCGCGTGGCTAACCGGGACGACTTGGGGGTGGCTGTGCCTGGCGATCGGCGCGGCAGGAGAAGTGCTCGGCTGGTTGTGGGTGCGTCGACTGTTCGTCGCCATCGAACGGCAACTGTGACGGTCGGGCGGGAACGATGCGGTCGGGTGCCATGAGTGCTTCACTGGCACTGGTAGTTGCTGCGGCCGGGTCGTTTGGTTGCGCGTGGTCCTTGGTGGGGCGGTCGCGTTGGGAGCTGTGGCTGCAGGGCATTGAGTCTCGACGACGGGATCGTCCTGGATCAGGTGCGAAGCGTCCGGCTAGGTCGACTGCCCGCCGGAGTCGTGCGCCTTGGCTGGGTGCTGCGCTGGCCGGGATTGCCCTGGCGGTGATGATTCCCCCGCCTTGGGGAATAGCAGTTGGGGCGGCGGCGACGATCGTTCTGGCTCGACTGATGGCCAGTCTTCCCGATCGCGGGAGCGTCCGACGTGATGCCGCGCTCGCTCAAGCCGCACCCCTAGTCGCTGACCTCATGGCCGCCAGCCTCGCAGCTGGCGCAACGATCGATCGATCAGTCGCGGTCACGGCCGAGGCCATCGACGGCCCGGCTGCGGAAGTTCTGGCAACCGTTTCGCGCCGCCTGGCGCTGGGAGAAGCCCCGGAGCGCGCCTGGCAGCAGTTGGCCGAGGCGGAGGGCTTCGGGCCGATCGTGGCAGCGATCGCCCGTAGCCACAGCGGCGGGGTGTCTGCGCGTCAGGCATTACTCGAGGCAGCTCGTGAACAACGAGCGCGGCGCCATGCCCACATCGAAGCAGCGTCCCGCCGGGCAGCAGTCAAGACCGCGGGGCCTCTGGCCTTGTGTTTCCTTCCTGCCTTCCTGGTCGTGGCTGTCGTACCCGTTGTTGCATCGCTGTTTGCGGCAACGTTCCCGTGACCCGACCAGGGTCGACCCGCCTCTGCCGGGTTCACAACCGCCCGTATCCACAGCCCACTCAAGGAGTTCCGGGTGACGCTCGATTCCCGACCACACTCGGCCATGCGGATATCCGCCACCTAGTCGGCACAGGGCCTTAGGTGACTCCACCTCCTAGGAGGAACAATGAACAATCACAGCACTCAGCCACTGTCTCGTCGCGCTCGCCGCCGGATGCAGCGCCTGCGCCGGGACGACGGCATGTCTACCACTGAGTACGCAGTCGGGACGGTGGCGGCCGCTGGGCTCGGTGGCTTGCTACTCAAGTTGCTGACGAGTCCCGACGTTCAACAGTTGCTGTTCGGTGTTATTTCCAAGGCGTTCGAGTGGGTAACGGGCTGAACGGCCCTCGGCCGAGGCGACAGGGGGTGGGCGCTAGGTGGAGGCCCACCCCCTCGTCTCAGTCGGGGATGGCAACCGTCGAAATAGCAATTGGTTCCGCCAGTCTGTTGGTGGTCGTCATGTTCGTTCTGGCCGTCGTCAGCGTCGGTTCGACGCAACTTCGGGTCGTGGAAGCCACGCGCGTTGCAGCATTGGCTGCCGCCCGGGCTGAGACCGACCAGCAGGCCCGCGGGGCCGCCCAGCGGGTCCTGCCGGGAACGGTAGTGAATATCAGCCGCGAGGCCGACTGGGTGACGGTCCGGTCGGCGCATCGTTGGTACCCGCCGGGGCTAGCGGCATGGATTGAGCCGATCGAACTGACCGCCGAACTGCACACTCCGGCCGAAGCGACCCCCCTGTGGTGATGGGAATGCCCCCCAACAGTGGGCGCTCGGCTGCTCACCCGCGCGACCGAGGGTCCACCGTGATGGTGGCGCTAGCAGTGGTGGGACTGCTGGGCCTGGTCGGGGCGGTGCTTGCCGCTGGTGCGTGGCTGGCAGCGGCCGCGCACGTCGCAGCTGCTGCCGACATGTCAGCGCTTGCTGGCGCCCGCCACGTTTACACGGCGTCGGCCTGCGAGCGGGCTAGCCAGGTAGTCGACAGCCACGGATTCGTCGTCGAATCCTGCCAGGTCGACAGATTCGATGTGACCATCGTTGTGGTCGCAGATCCCCCCAAGATCGTCGCGAGCCTTGTCCCGGCGGACGTTCGCGTGCGGGCCGTGGCGCGGGCCGGACCGATCGAGCAGCTGCCAGCATGATCCCCACGTCGGGCCAGTGTGAGGGGCCGCTGCACTGCGTGCGGGAACAGCGGCAACAAGGGTCACATCATCTCGAGTGTGATGGTGTCAGGAATTTGCGTAGGCTAAGCGCAGCCGCAGCAAGAATCCGGGCCCAGGAGGATACGTGGAACTTGTCGTTGACCACCGAACGGAAGGAGACTTCACCGTGCTGGATGTCCACGGTGAAGTTGACGTGTATTCGGCGCCAGCCCTGGATGGTCACATCACTTCAACAATCGCCGAAGGACAGCCGCGCATAGTCGTCAACCTGACCGACGTTGATTTCCTCGACTCGACGGGCTTGAGTGCGCTCATCCGCGGGCTCAAGCACGCCCGAGAAGCCGACGGGACCCTCAGAGTGGTCGCTTCCACCGAGAAGATCATCAAGGTGTTCCGCATCACCGGACTCGCGGATCCGCTAGGCCTCGCAGCGACAGTCGATGAAGCGGTAGGCGCGTAGTGGCCCGCGTGACGATCGAAATCCCGCCAGAACCGGCTGCCATCCGGATTGCCCGCGTCGCCGCCGGGGCCGCAGCGCGCAGAGCTGGTCTGGATTCGGACACCGCCGACGACGTGCGACTTGCCGTCAGCGAAGCGTGTGCTTCTACCTTGCCCGCTCCCGGGGCCCACGGTAGCGACGGGGACGATGCGATCACCCTCGAACTCCACGATTCGCAGGGCTTCGAGGCGGTCATCACCGGCCGATCGTCCGTGAGCAGCGGGGCCGTCGATGATGGCCTGGACGAACTCGAACTCGCCACGCATGTCATGTCAGCGCTGGCCCCGCGCTATGTCTGCGAGCACGAAGATGGCAAGGTTCGTCACCAGCTGTGGTGGCCAGTCATTGACCTGGACGCCTGAAACCCCCTCTGCCGCAACGTCTCCCGCGAAATCAAGATCTCTGCAGGAATGCGTGTGCAGCTCGGGTTGGCCAAATGATGGGCCGCTCAAGATCGGATCTCCACGTTCGGAGGGTCGTCGTCGGCGGACAGATCGGATACACGTAGACTCCCGCTCAGTTGGACCCAAGAGGGTCCACGGTCCAGCGTGCGCGGGGCACGGCAAGAGGCGGTGCTCAGCAGCCCGGTCGTTCACTGACGTGAAGAAAGAGGAAACTCGATGTCTGCAGGCGTTCTCGCCGCTTCCACGCCGATGAGACTGGAGGGTTTGAACCTCACCCTCGTCATCGTCGTGGGGCTGATTGCCCTGATGGCGTTGCTCGTTGCCGCAGTACTGGTTCGTGGAGTTCTGTCCGCGAACCAAGGCACCGACAACATGAAGAACATTGCTGCTGCGGTCCAAGAGGGCGCCTCGGCGTACCTGGCCCGACAGTTCAAGACGCTGTCGGTGTTCGCCGTCATCGTGTTCTTCTTACTCCTGGCGCTCCCGGCCGAAACCATGTCGGAGAGGTGGGGCCGGTCCATCTTCTTCATCGTCGGAGCGGTGTTCTCCGCAATCACCGGCTACGTCGGGATGTGGCTGGCTGTGCGGGCCAACGTCCGGGTAGCGGCTGCAGCCAACAACGAGGGCGAAGTCCCCGCCATGAAGATTGCCTTCCGCTCCGGTGGTGTCGCGGGCATGTTCACCGTCGGCCTCGGGCTGCTGGGCGCGGCGCTGGTGGTGTTCATCTACAAGGGTGAAGCCGCCAAGGTGCTGGAAGGCTTCGGATTCGGCGCCGCACTGCTCGCGATGTTCATGCGAGTCGGAGGTGGCATCTTCACGAAGGCCGCAGACGTCGGCGCCGACCTTGTGGGCAAGGTGGAGCAGGGCATCCCCGAGGATGACCCGCGCAACGCCGCCACCATCGCCGACAACGTCGGTGACAACGTGGGCGACTGCGCTGGCATGGCCGCCGACCTCTTCGAGTCCTACGCCGTGACGCTGGTTGCTGCTCTGATCCTCGGTAAAGCTGCTTTCGGCGAGATCGGTCTAGTCATTCCGCTGGTCATTCCGGCGATCGGTGTCATCACCGCTGTTATCGGCATTTTTGCGGTGGCTCCCCGCAAGGGCGATCGTTCTGGCATGACAGCGATCAACCGAGGATTCTTCATCTCGGCGATCGTCTCGGCCATCTTGGTCGTCGGCGCAGTGTTCTGGCTGCTGCCGAGCCGCATGATTGAGTTGGTGGCACGCTACAACGTCGATGTTTCCGGACTCGAACTGCAACTGACCGAACTCGAAGTGTTCGATCCTCGGGTGCTCGTGCTCGGTGCTGTGCTCATCGGCATCATCTTGGCCGCATGCATGCAGGTGCTGACCGGATACTTCACTGAAACCAATCGTCGGCCCGTCGACGATGTATCCAAGTCGTCGCTGACCGGGCCAGCCACCGTCATCCTTTCGGGTATGGCCATCGGGCTCGAGTCCGCTGTCTATTCGGCACTGCTCGTCGCCGGGGCCGTCTACGGGGCGTACTTGCTCGGTGGCGCTTCGCTGATCCTGAGCCTGTTCGCAATCGCCCTTGCTGGCACCGGATTGTTGACCACAGTCGGCGTCATTGTCGCGATGGACACGTTCGGCCCGATCTCCGACAACGCCCAGGGCATTGCTGAAATGTCCGGCGACGTTGACGAAGAAGGCGCCCAGGTTCTCACCAGCCTCGACGCAGTCGGCAACACGACGAAGGCCATCACGAAGGGCATCGCGATTGCGACGGCGGTCCTTGCCGCCACGGCCTTGTTCGGCGCCTATCGAGATACCGTGAGAACAGCGGTCGAAGGTGTCGGCGATGTGGCTCGTGGGATCCAAACCGATCCACTCGGACTCCTCCAATATGCAGGCGTCCTCGATGTATCGAACCCACGGAACCTAGTTGGCCTCATCATCGGCGCAGCGGTCGTCTTCCTGTTCTCAGGCCTGGCGATCAGCGCCGTATCGCGAGCGGCTGGCGCAGTCATCTTCGAAGTGCGGCGCCAATTCCGTACCCGTCCCGGGATCATGGAGGGCACCGAGAAGCCGGAGTACGGTCGCGTCGTCGACATCGTCACCAAGGATTCGTTGCGCGAACTCGCAACCCCTGGGCTTTTGGCAGTACTCGCTCCCATCGCCGTCGGTTTCGGCCTCGGAATTGGGGCGCTTGGTGCCTACCTGGTCGGAACTATCGCCACCGGCTTGCTGATGGCCGTGTTCTTGGCCAACAGTGGTGGGGCGTGGGACAACGCCAAGAAGCACGTGGAAGACGGCAACTTTGGCGGCAAGGGCTCCGAAGCCCACGAAGCTACTGTCATTGGCGACACTGTCGGAGATCCGTTCAAGGACACCGCCGGGCCGGCGATCAACCCGCTCATCAAGGTAATGAACTTGGTGGCGTTGCTCATCGCTCCTGCCGTGGTGACGATGTTCCTGCAGAACCAAACCGGCCCCCGTTTGCTGATTGCAGCAGTGGCTGTCGCGATCATCGTGGGAGCAATCTTGGTGTCGAAACGTCGCCCGGTGGCGGTATCGCCCGATGAGATCGACGACCCAGCGGGAGAGCCTGGAGGAACTCCAGGCGGATCCCCGGAAGCGGCTGCAGATAGCGACACCCATCAGCCCACGTCCACCCCGTAGTTCGACAGAGTGATCGAGAAATCCGCGGGTCGGCGCTGATGCCGACCCGCGGATTTCTTCAATCTGGTGGCCTTAAGGCCAAAGTGGGTAGCACAGCCGATGTGGGGATACGGACTTGACGAACTGTCGGCCAGTACGTGTATGGTTCACCATTCTGAGCGACTGAGAAGCGAGTAGCTGGCCGTGGAAGCGGCCCAGAGGAGGAACGATGGCCACGAAGCAGAAGAAGGTACTGGTGATTGTTGAGTCACCAGTGAAGGCGCGCAAGATTGCCGGATTCCTCGGCACGGGGTACATCGTTGATGCCACCGGTGGGCACATCCGGGACTTGGCGGCGAAGAAGTCCGAACTGCCAGAATCGGTGCGTTCAGAGTCGTGGGCGACGTTGTCGGTGAACGTGGACAAGGATTTCGAGCCGTACTACATCGTGAGCAGCAACAAGAAGGCGAAGGTTCGCGAACTCAAAGCACTGCTCAAGGACGTTGACGAAGTGCTGCTCGCCACCGATGAGGATCGGGAAGGCGAGGCCATCGCGTGGCACGTCCTGGAAGTGCTCAAGCCGAAGGTCCCGTACCGGCGAATGGTGTTCCACGAGGTTACCCAGGAGGCGATTGATCGGGCGGTCCGCGAGACCCGAGACATCAGCCAGGCACTCGTTGACGCCCAGGAGACACGCCGGATCGCTGACCGTCTATGGGGATACGAGTTGTCCCAGGTCTTGTGGAAGCGGGTCAATCCAGGGCTGTCGGCGGGCCGCGTGCAATCGGCAACCCTGCGGCTGGTGATCGACCGCGAATGGGAACGCATTCATTTCGTGGCGGCCGACTACTGGGATGTGAAGACGCTGTTTGGCCCGGGGCCGTTCCCGGCCTCGCTGGAGCTCGTCGACGGCCAGAAGGTGGCCGAAGGCGACAGCTTCGATGACCGTGGCGCCCTGAAGACACCTGATCGGGTCGTGCTCGACGCTGAGCGGGCGACAGCGATCGCATCGGGATTGCGGCAGGCCTCTGCGACAGTCACCAACGTCGAACGCACCCCTCGCACTCGCAAGCCAGATGCACCTTTTATTACGTCAACTTTGCAGCGCGCCGCAGGCTCGCGGCTGGGCTTCTCAGCCAAGCGGACGATGGACGCTGCCCAGTCGCTGTACAACGAGGGCTACATCACCTACATGCGAACCGATTCGCCCACTCTCAGCGAAGAGGCGATAGCGGCCGCCCGTAGCCAGGCGGCAGAACTGTACGGCGCGGACCATGTGGCGGCGAGCCCCCGGGTTTACGCTGGCAAGTCGAAGAATGCCCAGGAAGCTCACGAGGCGATCCGCCCGGCAGGAACGGTGTTCCGGACGCCTGCAGAGGTGAGCGGTGAACTACGTGGTGATGGCTTCGCGCTGTACGAGTTGATCTGGAAGCGCACGGTGGCTTCGCAGATGGCTGATGCCCGACTTGAACGAACCGCGATAACCATTCATGCGCGGCTCGACTCCGGTGAAGATCTCGAATTCCGCGCCACGGGGCAGGTCGTGACGTTCGCCGGCTTCCTGGCGGCCCTCGATGATGCCGAGACCTCTAGTGGCGACGGGACAGCCAAGTCACCGGACTCGGATCGGACTCGGTTGCCGCAGGTCGCCATCGGTGACAGTCTGGTGGTCGAGTCGGCCGAGGCTGAAGGCAAGTCCACCCGCCCTCCGGCCCGCTACACCGAAGCGTCACTGGTCAAGCGGATGGAAGAACTCGGCATCGGGCGGCCGAGCACGTACGCCTCAACGATTGATCGCCTCAAGCAGAAGTACCTCATGACCCGCGGCAACACGTTGATTCCCACCTGGACCGGCTTCCCGGTCGTGCGACTGCTCGAGGATCATTACCCGCCGCTGGTTGATGTTGAGTACACGGCGCGCTTTGAGGAGACCCTCGACTCGGTTGCTGCCGGGACCGAGACACCGCTACAGGTTCTCCATGCGGTGTATTTCGGGGACGAGGAGGAAAAAGCCACCGGTTATCGCGGTGCGGCAACCATCAAGGATCACCTCGACAAGATCGACCCGAAGGCGAACTCCACTTTCGTTCTGCCAACCACCGATGCGGTCGTGCGGGTGGGCAAGTTCGGGCCGTACCTTGAACGCGACGGCAAGACGGCGAGCATTCCCGAAGACCTTCCCCCCGACGAGCTGACTCCCGAACTCATCGAGGAACTGTTCTCGTTGCCGCAAGAAGGCCGTTCGCTCGGGACCGATCCCAAGTCCGGTCACGAAGTCGTCGTCAAGAACGGACGCTACGGCCCCTACGTCACGCTGGTGATCCCGGAAGTCGAACCGGCCGAAGGTGCCACAGAAGTCGCCCAATCCCAGACAGAAGCGGCCCCGAGTGAAGCCGAGGGCGCTGCCGTCGCTAAGGCTCCCGCCAAGAAGGCTCCCGCCAAGAAAAAAGCACCCAAGCCTCCGACCGCGAGCTTGCTCGAAGGAATGGACCCCGAAACCATCTCGCTGGAAGATGCTCTGGACCTCTTGGCGCTGCCACGGCTAGTGGGCATTCATCCCGAAGACGGTGAGGAAGTGCGAGCCAGAAATGGACGCTTCGGGCCGTACTTGACGCACGGAAAAGACAACCGATCGCTGCCTGAAGGCGTTTCGCCGTTGACGGTGACTCTCGCCCAAGCGCTCGAATTGTTTAGCCAACCTAAGAGGGGCCGGCGAGTTGCCGCCAACCAGGGTCGGGTGATCGGCGAGGAACCGGGGACGGGCAAAGAGATCAGCGTCAAGGACGGACGGTACGGGGCCTACGTCACTGACGGCGAGTACAACGCAACACTGAAGTCTTTCGACAAGGCTGAAGAGTTGTCCTTGGACCGCGCGCTGGAATTGTTGGTGCAACGTCGAGAGGCCGGGCCAGCGAAAAAACGGACCGCGAAGAAGACCGCCCGCAAGGCGCCAGCGCGGAAGTCGACGAAGAAGTAGCGTAAGCGCCAAACCGGGCTCGGGTCGCCCGAGATTGGTGAGGCACGAGGATTCAGCAGGAGGAGGGCCGATATGGAGCTGCGTCGGTGGTGGCTGTGGGTGGGGTGCTTGGTCGCGGGCGTGACACTGTTGGCGGCCTGCGGCTCGACGCAGTCCGGCGGGACAACCTCAGCAACAGCTACGCCTTTTGTCAGTGATCAGCACAACGCGGCGGACATCACTTTCGCCCAGCAGTCGCTAGTTGTTCACACATCCGCTTTGCGCCTGGCTCAACTCGGGGCCCAGAAGTCGAACAATCCGCAAGTGCTCGAATGGGCACAGATCGTGGAGCGGCAAATGGGCCCAGAGATCGCCCAGCTACGCCAACTCCTGGCGGCCTGGTCAGCACCCCAGCCGGAAGAGGCTGGCCCGTCCGGTGACGAGTTGGCAGTCCCTGCGGCCCAGTGGAAGCGGCTCGAGCAGCTAGACGGACAGCGGTTCACGAACGTATGGTTGCGGACTTTGCGCGGACTGCTCACTGACCAAGTCACCGTCGCTCAGGCCGAGCTTGCCGACGGCGAGAACGCGGAGGCACGGGTACTGGCCGAGAAGTTCGTGACCGTCAACTCGGGTCAGGTGCGCGAACTCGGCCGCCTAATTGCCGCGGAGCAGTGATCGTGCCCAACTCGAAGCCCGAAACGAGACGCGGACTGTTTGTCGCTTTCGAGGGTGGAGAAGGGGCAGGCAAGAGCACCCAGGTGGGACTGCTCGTTGATCGTTTGAAGTCAGTGCAGCGCCAAGTGCGGGCCACTCGGGAACCCGGTGGAGTGCCTATGGCCGAAAGCTTGAGAGCTCTCGTTCTGGATCCGGCCTACGCTCCCGTTGATCCGCGGGCCGAGGCTCTCATATTCGCGGCTGCCCGCTCTGCACACGTGCATGGACTCATACGGCCCCTGCTCGACCAGGGTGTTGACGTGGTGTGCGATCGCTACATCGACTCGTCGGTGGCCTACCAGGGGCACGCCCGAGGACTCGGCGCGGATCGGATTCGAGAGCTGTCCCTCTGGGCGACCGATTTCCTTGAGCCCGACTTGACTGTGCTGCTCGATGTCGATCCGAGGGTCGGAGTGACGAGGGCCCGCGAGCAATCAGTCGGGGGCGACCGGATGGAGCAGGAGGACGTGTCGTTTCACCAGATGGTGCGGCAAGCTTTCCTCGACGAGGCAGCCGCTGGCATGCGACACTATGCGGTGGTGGAGGCGGGGGCATCGCCGCAGTCGGTCCATGAGCAGGTGTGGCGATCGGTTGAGTCGCTGATCAGGACTTGATGCTGACGGGTGTGGCGCCCGCCGCGGCCACCGCCACCGCCATCGAATTCGACCCCACCCCTCGGATCTGTTCGAGTCTGGCTGAATAGTGGGCCAGCAAACCCGTACAGTAGCGGTGATGGACTCCGCTCTCGGCACCAACGATTCCGGCATTACTGTCTGGAACCGACTTGTTGGCCAAGCGGACGCTGTTGCGACCCTGCAGCGAGCCGTCACGGCTGCCCGCACGGGTGAATCCAACTCGGACATGACGCACGCCTGGCTCCTGACCGGCCCCCCCGGCAGCGGCCGGTCCACAACGGCAGTGGCCTTCGCCGCCGCGTTAGTGTGTCCGACTGGTGGCTGCGGGCAGTGTTCCTCGTGCCACCTTGCACTCACAAACTCTCACCCTGACGTGACCCACGTGCAACCGTCGGGGGTTTGGTACAAGACGGACCAAGCGCGCGACTTGGTGAAGAAATCGGCGATGGCCCCGAGCCAGAGTCCTTGGCACGTTGTCGTGCTGGAAGATGCTGATCGGCTCACGGAGGCAGCCAACAACGTTCTTCTCAAGGCCATTGAGGAGCCGACTGCTCGCGCCATCTGGATCCTGTGCTCGCCGAGCCCCGAAGACGTGCTGCCCACCGTGAAGTCGCGGTGTCGGTCGATTCGTTTGCGGTTGCCGTCACCCCAGCAGATCGCGCACTACCTTGCCGGTTTCGAAGAAATCGACGAAGCGACAGCCTATTTCGCGGCCCGCGCCGCCCAAGGACACATCGGGCGGGCCCGAGTGTTGGCTGAGGACGAAGATGCCCGGACCAGGCGCCAGCGGGTCTTGTCGATTCCTGGGCAGCTCACTGATCTGTCTCGGTGCATCCAGGCCGCCCGCGATCTCGTGGCCACAGCGAAGGAAGACACAGCGGCGATCACGTCGCCTGTCGATGCGCGGGAGCAGGAGAGCCTGGCCCGGGCATGGGGTGAGGGAGCAGAAGGGCGGGGAGTGGGCCGCGGAGCGCGGGGCATCAAGGGAGCGATCAAGGAACTCGAAGACCAGCAGTCGGCGCGGCGAACCCGGACCGAGAGAGACCAACTTGATCGAGCACTCATGGACCTGCTCGGCTACTATCGAGACGTTCTCGTGATCCAGATACATCCGGCGGGCGACCGGCCCGGGCAGCGGCCCGAACTCGTCAACGAAGAGTTGCATGCCGAAATCGAGAGGATGGCGAGCACCGGCACCCCAGCGACAACACTGGCCCGGATCGAAGCGCTGGAGCGGGCCCGTGCCGCGCTGGAAGCAAACGTTGCCGCGCAGTTGGCGCTCGAGGCGCTGATGGTTGACCTCGCAAATCCGGCAGTGCGCGAGACTCTGTCTTCGGCGACGCGCTCAGGCTGACAGAGCCCCGACGATAGGTCCACTCCGTGTTCCCTGAACGACGAGCCGGGGTGCCATACGGTGTTGCGGTGCTGCATCGCATCAGGTCGACAGCTTGGGAGGGCGCCGATCCACGCGGTCGACGGCCATTCGATAGACTCGGCGCGGCGCGATGCCGTGCCGCCTTAGCTCAGTTGGTAGAGCAACGCACTCGTAATGCGTAGGTCTGGGGTTCGACTCCCCAAGGCGGCTCCAAAATGGTTTCTTGCTCTGACTTCTGTATACGTGCTTTTCATGGGCTTGCTTCCTTTCAGGTTTTGGGTGGGAGATTGACGCCGTGGACACATTTTGGCCACATTCCTTCTCATTCGTGACCGACGCAGCGATGTCATCAAGCGCATCGGCAACGGTGTCGAGCTCGTCGTCATACAGGTGTGCGTACACACGGGCCGTTACGGTGATGCATGACGCGCGAATCAGATCTGTTCGGACCAGTCATCTCGTCCTATACCAGGGCCGAGGCAGTGGTGGATGGCGTCCTCATCGACGTGACTGACGTTGCCGCTGAGGCTGGCTTCACGGTGCCTGTTGCGCTCACATGTGCGGCCTGGGTGGACTGTGTCGCATGGTCAGCAGAGGTCGAAGCTCGCAAAGCAAGTTTCACTGAGCAGGATGAGTCTGGCCGACTGTGGGATGTGCTGACGATGGCGCGCGCCGGATTCCGCCGAGCTGGTTCCGGGGACCGACCCAGTTTCAGCTTCATCGAGTTCCACCGACCGGCAAGGCATTCAACCCGCGTCGAGTGGTGCTTGAAGCAGTGATTGGTCCCGGCGATCACGCCGAGCCGGTCATTACGATCATGCGGCCCGGGAGAATTAGTTCCACTCCCTTGAACTACAAACATGTGAGTAGCTGTGTATTACATACGTGGGGCATTAACATTCACGATGTGAATGCTAGTGTGGCCCCTAACATCCATATAGGGAGTCAGGCGATGGTTAATTGGCAGTCATCCGCAGTCGAGGTGACGAAGGTGCTGGGAGACCAGAACCCATGGCATCGCGACGGCCAGGTACCGCGCGTGCTTGCACCACCGGTTGAGAGGGCTTTGACACAAAGGCTCTGGAAGCTGGTGCTGTCAGACACGCCGCATCGATTCCACCTCATTTTGGGTCCGCGACGCGTGGGCAAGACGACGGCAATGTTTCAAACGGTCAGGCATCTCATTGATTCCGGTATTGCGCCCGAGCGACTCTGGTGGTTGCGGATGGATCATCCGATCCTCATGAGGGAATCGCTCGGCGACCTAGTCCAGTACGTCATTGAAATGACCGCCGCACAGGACGGCAAGGAAGTAATACTCCTGCTTGACGAGTTGGTCTACGCCCAGAACTGGGACTTGTGGCTGAAGACCTTCTACGACGACCGCTGGCCGGTCCGCGTGGTCGCGACTTCCAGTGCTACTGCTGCGTTAAGAGGCGGACGGGTGGAGAGCGGAGTCGGTCGCTGGACGGAGCACTTCCTGATGCCGTACCTCTTCAGCGAATACCTTGACTTGAATGAGCACACTGTCCCGCTGGATGTTGGTGCAACTCTTTCCGAAACACTGCGGGGATTGTCCGCCCGCCCGACACAGCTTGACCGATTTCGCCGACGATTCCTACTCGTCGGTGGCTTCCCTGAACTCATTGTTACCGACCGAGACGGCGACCCCGAATCCGACGAAGATCGCCTACTCGTCTCGCAACGAGTTCTGCGTACCGATGCTGTCGAACGGGCGCTGTACAAAGACATTCCGCAGTCGTTCAGCAGGATCGATAATCCGATGCTGTTGGAACGGTTGCTTTATGTGTTAGCGGACCAGGTAACTGGCGTTCTCTCTCCATCGTCAATCTGTAAGTCCCTGGATAACCTCTCGCAGCCAACTTTTGACCGTTACGTGGGCTATCTCGAACAGACCTTCCTTGTATTCCGAGTGACCAACTACTCGGCGTCAGAAGGCAGCGTCCAGCGGCGAGGCAGAAAGATCTACTTTCATGATGGTGCAGTACGAAACTCTGCGCTGCAACGTGGTCTTGCGCCGCTCACCGATCCAACCGAGATGGGTCTACTCATCGAGAATCTCGCAGCTGCAACCCTCAATACGTTGGGTTTGCACACAACTGGAGTCCGAGTCCACCACTGGCGCGATGGCGGCAGCGAGGTTGATCTGGTATTCGATCAGCACGATGCACCGATGGCCTTCGAAATCGGTTCGTCATCTCGACACACACGTGCCGGTCTCAATGCCTTTCAGCGACGGCACAAGAGGTTTGCGGGCAACTGCTATCTGGTAACACCGGATAGCCTCGTTCAGCATCCTGAGAACTCCAACGATGGTATTGGATCGCTGCCGTTAGATACGTTCCTCCTTGCGGCCGGAAAGCAGGCAGAGCAAGCACTGAACGTGACAGTGGGTTCATAACGGGGGTGGCATTGAGCGTGATCCGAGTACTGCGGACGGCCTGGTCTGCAAGACGCACTCCGCTGTTTGCGATCAGATAGCCGCCGACAAGCCGATCTTGATCGAGCTGACTCGTTCGACGACGAACGGATCGATAGCGACGGATCTCTCCCGTGCTGCGATCGATTACCGGGATTCGGTGGGATCGCATATTCGGTTCGACCTTGGA
>CBFGTA010000027.1:0-21413 GCA_965651595.1 uncultured bacterium
GTCGGTCAGTTGGGTGGGATCAGCATCCGAACGGGACATGTCGAATCCGCGCGCGTCACGCAGTGGGGTTTCCTCGTCGTAGTCCCATCTTGGGCGCCGGCGAGGCTGGTCGGGCAGGCTCGTGCAATAGCCGTTCACCACCTGGCTGCTGGCCAGCGTTGCGTTGTACGAGGCTTGACCGGGAACGGAAATTCCGTATTCGGTCTCAATCCCGAGAACCCGTGGATGAGTGAGTGGTCCTATATTCATGCTGTCCTAGTGCCGCGGCCGCTAGAGGTACTGTCCCGTGTTTTCAACGGTGTCAATAGAACGGCCGGCTTCGCTACCTTGTTTGGTTTGGACCAGAGTCCTGATGAACACGATGCGTTCACCCTTCTTGCCGGAAATGCGAGCCCAGTCGTCGGGGTTGGTCGTGTTCGGAAGGTCTTCGTTCTCCTTGAACTCGTCGGTGCACGCAGTCAAAAGGTGGCCGATTCGGATCCCCTTCGTGCCGGTCTCAAGGAACTCTTTGATGGCGATCTTCTTGGCGCGGGCGACGATATTTTCAATCATCGCTCCTGAGTTGAAGTCCTTGAAATACAGGATCTCCTTGTCGCCGTTGGCGTAGGTGACCTCGAGGAACTCGTTGTGCGCGGTTTCCTGGTACATGTGCTCGACCGTCCGCTGAATCATGGAGGCGACAGTGAACTGAGGGTCCCCGGAGTGCGCGGCGAGATCGTCGGGGTGCAGCGGCAACGAAGCAGTCAGGTACTTGCTCATGATGTCGGCGGCACCTTGGGCGTCCGGCCGATCAATCTTGATCTTCACGTCGAGGCGCCCAGGCCTCAAAATCGCCGGATCAATCATGTCTTCGCGGTTGGAAGCCCCAATCACAATGACGTTCTCGAGCCCTTCTACGCCGTCAATCTCGCTGAGCAACTGCGGAACGATCGTATTCTCGACGTCGCTGGAGACGCCTGTTCCCCGCGTGCGAAACAGGGAATCCATCTCGTCGAAGAAGACGATGACGGGTGTTCCTTCGCTGGCTTTCTCTCTGGCACGTTGAAACACCAGTCGGATGTGCCGCTCAGTCTCCCCGACATACTTGTTGAGCAATTCGGGACCCTTGATGTTGAGAAAATAGCTGCGAGCCTGGGCCTGCCCAGACTTGGCCGCGACCTTCTTGGCCAGGGAGTTGGCGACTGCCTTGGCGATCAGTGTCTTCCCGCATCCGGGAGGCCCGTACAGCAGGATACCTTTGGGTGCGCGCAATTCGTGTTCGGTGAACAGGTCTGCGTGCACGTACGGCAGTTCCACGGCGTCGCGGATCTGTTCGATCTGCCCGGCCAGGCCTCCAATATCGGCGTAGTCGATGTCGGGCACTTCCTCCAACACGAGCTCTTCGACTTCGGACTTGGGGACCTTCTCCAAGACGTAACCGGTACGCGTGTCGAGCAGGAGTGAGTCACCGGCTCGGAGCTTCTCGTCGATCAGGGGCCGAGCCAAGACGGCAACTCGCTCTTCATCACTGCGAGCGATGACTACTGCTCGCTGCCGATCGGCTAGTAGTTCCTTCAACGTCACGATTTCGCCGTGTTGTTCGAACCCGCATACGTCAACGATGTTGAGTTGTTCGTTGAGTAGGACTTCCTGGCCCCAGGCAATGCTGTGCAATTCCACCGCCGGACTGCAGCGGACCCGAATCTTGCGACCATTTGAGTAGATGTCGGCACTGCCGTCATCGTGGGCCGCGATGAAGGTGCCGTAGCCCGCTGGAGGTTCATTGAGGCGATCGACCTCGGCTTTGAGGATGACGATCTGTTCTCGCGCTTGCCGGAGCGTGTCTGCGAGTCGGCTCGCCCGTGCCTCACTCTGGCGCAACTGCTCCCGCAATTCACGAGCCGTCGGGGCGGTGTCGCGGTCGGCGTCGGAGGATGCAGGTTGCTGTGTTCGTTCCCTGTCCGGCATGGGCGCCTCCGTAACGTGGTAATCCCACCCTAGCCCGTCGGCTCATCCCCTGCTATTCCATAAGGCTGCCAATCCGCGCCATATGCACCTTTTGATGGACGGGTCCGGCGGGCTGGCAGTTCAACGCCGTCAGCGAGCCGTCGGAGGGTTACGAGGAATCCCGTGTGGCCCACCATTCGGTGGCCAGGACGCACGGCGAGTCCCTCGACGTGCCAATCGCGCACCATGGTTTCGAAGCAGTCCGGGTTGGTCCACCCGCCGAGTTGGCGGGAAGTCTCGACGAGCCGAGACATTTGGGTAGTGGTCGCCACGTAGCAGCACAAGACTCCCCCGGGTCGGAGTGCGGCACCGACGCCGGGCAGGCAATCCCACGGGTTGAGGAGGTCGAGGACGACTCGATCGACGGAATCGGTCGCCACTTGGGTGAGCGTGTACTCGATCACATCGCCTTCTACCAAGTTCCAGTTGGTGGGGACTTCCCCGAACCAGGCCTGAACGTTGCGACGTGCAATCCGGGCAAATTCGGGCCGAACCTCGCACGACGTGAGCTGGCCGTCGTCGCCGATGGCTCGTAGCAGCGAACAGCTCAGGGCACCGGAACCGGCTCCGGCTTCCAGGACGCGCGAACCGGGGGCTATATCGGCGAAAGCCACGATCAAGGCCGCGTCCTTGGGATAGACGACTGTGGCGCCACGTGGCATCGACAGAACGAAGTCCTTGAGTAGCGGTCGCTGCACCAGGTACGGGGTGCCGTTGCTTGATTCGACGACGCGACCTTCACAGTTGCCCAGAATGTCGTCGTGTTGGATGGCGCCTTTGCTGGTGTGAAACGCCCCTCCGGGTTCGAGGATGACCGTGTGGCGTCTAACTTTTGGGTCTGTGAGTTGAGCGCGGTCGCCGGGACGAAAGACTCGGCTCGTTGTTGCCGAAGGGGGTGGTGGGGCGGTACTCACGCCTCAACAGTACGGGCATTACCGCTTGTGATCACCAATGTGGGTCTACACTTCATCTGCGCAGTCCGATTATGTCCGATTGCGCCCGAAGAGAATGAGGTCGCCGTCATGGTAGATCCGGTTGTCAATCCGTTGTTGGACGGGGTTGCCTTGTCTCCGTCACGGGCAAACGACTTCCTGACGTGTCCCCTGTTGTTTCGCTATCGGGCCATCGACCATTTGCCGGAAGTCCCCACCCCGTCAAGCGCCCGCGGCACCTTGGTGCACAGCGTGCTGGAGAGGCTGTTTGCCGAACGGGCGGAACACCGAACGGTCGATCGGGCGACGGAGATGATCGAACCAACCTGGCAAGACCTGCTGGCTACGGACGAGCAACTCGTTGGGGTCATCACGGAGGAGGATAGTTCGGTCTGGCTGCAGTCGGCGGCAGACCTTGTTGAAGGCTACTTCGCTTTGGAAGACCCGGCCCGAATCGAGCCTCACGCAACCGAATTGTCAGTGGATGTCAATGTCGGGGAAGGGCTAAGGCTGAAGGGAATCATCGATCGGCTCGATGTCAATCCGGCCGGGCTGATGCGAGTGGTGGACTACAAGACGGGCAAGTCTCCGAGTGCTCACTTCGAGCAGAAGGCGCAGTTCCAGATGCGATTCTATGCGCTGATTTTGTGGCGTCTCAGGGGTGCAGTCCCGGCTCGTCTCCAGTTGATGTATCTCGGCGATGGGCAAGTGCTGCATTTCACGACGTCCGAGCAGGAGCTCGAACGATTTGAGCGCACGTTGAGGAGCCTGTGGAATGCAATATTAACCAACGCCGACCAACATTCGTTCCGTCCCAAGCGCAATGCCCTGTGCCGGTTCTGCCCTCACCGTTCCCACTGTCCGGAAGGGGGTGGGACAATGTTGGAACTGCCCACCCGCAATGCCCGGAGTGTTGATGGAAGCTGACAGTGACAACACGAGTGTCCGAAAAGGCACGTATGCCGCACGGACGGTTGGCCTGACTAAGATCTACGGCACCGGTGGCGCAGCGGTCAGGGCCCTTGACAGTGTTGACGTGGAGATCGAATCAGCCCGCTTTACCGCAATCATGGGCCCGTCTGGATCGGGCAAGAGCACCTTGATGCACTGCATGGCCGGACTCGATTCCGTATCCGAGGGCCAGGTCTTCATCGGGAATACTGAGATAACCGGGCTGGCGGATCGTCAGCTGACTCGATTACGCCGCACCCACGTCGGATTCATTTTTCAAAGCTTCAACTTGGTACCGACTCTGACGGCCCGCGAGAACATCATCTTGCCCTTGACGATCGCGCGGCAACCCGTCGATGAGGCGTGGGTGGATCACGTTGTCGACGTGGTCGGGATCCGGGAACGACTCGAACACCGACCGTCGGAGTTGTCGGGGGGCCAACAGCAGAGGGTGGCGTGTGCCCGAGCACTGGCGACGCGACCTGCGATCGTGTTCGCTGACGAACCAACCGGCAACCTGGATTCAACAAGTGGTCGCGAGATTCTGGAGTTTTTGCGCCATAGCGTCGACGAGTTTGGACAGTCGATCGTGATGGTCACCCATGAAGACGAGGCTGCAGCCTATGCCGATCGCATTATTCGCCTCAGCGATGGCTCGCTCACAGACGACCAGTCTCAAACTCCCCGGCGCCCCGCACTCAACCGATTCGAGTAGTTCCAGGGGTCGGTTTCAGCCGTCAACGTTCCGCCTTCTCCTCGAATGCTTCCAAGACGATGTGCTCACCCAGCCACAAGGGTACGCGCGGTGAAGGCATGAATTTCGTCGATGGTTACCTGCTCCAGAGAAGCCACCCGCCAGGTTCGGGAGTCTGCCGTCAGTCCGGGGTTATCGCCCACCGCAACCACTGGACAGCCAGCTGCTCGGGCCGAGGTAACGCCGGTCAGGGAATCTTCGATGACAACCGCTCGGGCTGGCTCCACTTCCAGTGCCGCACACGCCCGCAGGTACGGGTGAGGATCGGGTTTGTTGGCGGTCACTTCGTCGCCAGCGATGGTGAAATCGAACTCGAAGCCCGTCGTCGCGAGCACAATATCCATTAACTCGCGCCAGGAATTCGATACCAACGCTAGTGGAATGCGGCGATCGTGCGCCTGCGAGATCAGTTCAGCCGCCCCCGGACTCACCTGCAGTCGGTCCGAACTCATAAGTTCTTTGATGTCGGCCCGCAGGTAGCGAGCGACTTCTTCAAAGTCCACTTGGGCCTTCGCAGCCATGTACTCGACAACAGGTTCGAACGGTCCACCGATGGTTCCGTCGCGGTCCTCCTGGGTCCATTCGGACCCAAAGTGAGCCATTGTCCGCAGTTCGGTCTCGTGCCAGAACTCTTCGGTGAGCACGATAGTGCCGTCCATGTCGAACAACAGTGCTTCGAAAGTGGGACTAGCTGTCATCGTCATCGCTCGTTTCTCGTCTTAGCTCTGTTCGGGCAACCACATCGGCCCCTGATGGGACAGTTGTACCCGTTCTGCTGGCGGGCATGCCTTGACGCGAGACGGATCACAGGGCGTTGAAGTAACGAGCCTCGGGGTGGTGGAAGATCATTGCCGAAGTCGACTGTTCCGGATCGAGTTGGAACTCTTCTGTGAGTTTCACGCCGATGCGCTCGGGAGACAGCAGTTGTGCCATCGGAACTTGACCTTCGAGGTCTGGGCAGGCCGGGTATCCGTAGGAGAACCGCTCCCCCTGGTACTTCTGTTTCAGGATGTTCTCGATTTTGGGGTCGTCATGGTCAGACAGGCCGAGTTCCTGCCGGACGCGAGCGTGCCAGTACTCGGCGAGTGCCTCCGCTAGCTGGACGGATAACCCGTGGAGTTCCATGTAGTCGCGGTATTCGTTTCGCGCGAACAGGTCAGCGGTGGCTTGGGACACTCGCGCTCCGATGGTGACGAACTGAAGAGTCAGAACGTCGGTCTCCGAGCCGTGGAGTTCGCTAGCGGGCCGGATGTAATCGGCCAGGCACAGGAACCGACCAAACCGCTGCCGCGGGAGGGGCATGCGAGCGAGTTCCGTCGGCCGTTCCGCGCCACCTGCCATGCTGGGAGCTCCGATGACGATGTCGTTGCCGTCGGCCCAGGCTGGGAAGTGACCGTACACGACGGCTGCTTCCAAAATGTTGTTACTCACCAGATAGTCCAGCCAGCGACGCAGCCGCGGCTCGCCTTCGGTCTCCACTAGTTCTTCGTACCCGGGCCCGTCGCCAGAAGTAGGCTTAAGGCCCCACTGCCCCCGGAATAAGGCGCGCCGATCAAGGTAGTTCGCGTAGTCGTTGAGAGCGATTCCACGGACCACTCGGTCGCCCCAGAACGGGGGAACTGGGATCGGATTGGTCGAACTCGTGTCGGAACGGTCGGGGATGTCCTCCGCGGGCCGCGCCCGGCGCGATTCTCCCCGGACTCGACGCGCCTTGCGCTCGGGCAACTCTGCACCCGGAACACCCCGCTTGACGGCCATCAGCGCATCCATGAGGCGAAGGCCTTCGAATGCATCACGCGCGTAACGGACTTCACCATCGAAGAGTTCATAGAGGTCTTGCTCTACGAATGCGCGCGTCAAGGCGGCCCCGCCGAGCAACACGGGCCACTGACTTGCCACGCCCTGCTGGTTCATCTCCAGCAGGTTGTCCTTCATGATCACTGTCGACTTGACGAGCAGTCCCGACATCCCGATCGCATCAGCTTCGTGCTCACGGGCGGTGTCCAAGATGGTTGAGATGGGCTGTTTGATTCCAATGTTGACGACGTCGTAGCCGTTGTTAGTGAGAATGATGTCGACGAGGTTCTTCCCGATGTCGTGGACGTCTCCCTTGACCGTGGCCAGTACCAGGGTGCCCTTGCCGGCCGTGTCGGCCTTCTCCATGTGCGGTTCGAGATGAGCGACAGCCATTTTCATGACTTCTGCGCTCTGGAGGACGAACGGAAGCTGCATTTGCCCAGAGCCGAACAGCTCCCCGACTGTCTTCATGCCGTCTAGGAGGATGTCGTTGACTATCTCAAGCGCTGAGTGCGATGTGAGAGCCGAGTCGAGGTCAGCCGTGAGGCCCACTCTCTCCCCGTCAATGATTCGACGCTTCAGACGTTCGTCAACCGGGAGGGCCGCGAGTTCGGCCGCGCGGTCGTGCGCTGACTCTTCAGCGGTCACGTCGGCGAAGACGTCCAAGAACACCGTGAGGGGATCGTGAACGACGTTGCCTTCGCTGTCGCGTTCCCGCCGGTCGTAGATGAGATCAAGCGCGGCCTGATACTGCTCGTCAGGGATTCGGCTGATCGGCATGATCTTGGAAGCGTGGACGATTGCGGAGTCAAGGCCGACTTTGCGACATTCGTCGAGGAACACGGAGTTCAGCACATGGCGGCCCGCCGGATTCAGTCCGAACGACACGTTCGAGACACCCAGCGTGGTGAGGACCGTGGGGTAGTCCTGCTTGATGAGCCGGATCGCCTCGATCGTTTCGATCGCGTCGCGCCGTGTTTCCTCCTGGCCGGTAGCGATGGGGAACGTCAAGGTGTCCACGATGATGTCGTGGGGCTGCATTCCCCAGTTGGTGCACAGGTCGTTGATCAGTCGCCGAGCGATGCGAACCTTCCAGTCAGCGGTTCTGGCTTGGCCCTCTTCGTCGATGGTGAGGGCAACGACTGCCGCCCCGTGCTCTCTCACGATCGGCATGATCTTCTGATAGCGCGAATCGGGTCCGTCGCCATCTTCGAAGTTCACCGAATTGACGATGCACCGGCCTCCGAGTTGGTCGAGTCCGGCCTCGATGACTGCCGGTTCCGTCGAATCGAGCATGATGGGAAGCGTCGTCGCGGTTGAGAACTGGTGGGCCAGTTCGGCCATGTCGCTGGTGCCGTCGCGGCCGACATAGTCGATGCACAGGTCCAGGACGTGAGCCCCGTCTTGCTGTTGGCCGCGGGCAATCTCGACGCACGCCACGGTGTCCTGGGCCAGCATCGCCTCGCGGAACGCCTTCGAACCGTTCGCGTTGGTGCGTTCCCCGATCATCAGAACGCTAGCCTCCCGGCGCAGGGGGACTGACTGGTAGACCGACGAAACGGATGGTTCCCGCTCAGGGTCCCTCCCAGCAGGAGGTCGCTGTCCGAGCCGTTCACACACGGCCCGAATGTGTTCCGGCGTCGTGCCGCAACAGCCGCCGACCAGACTCAGCCCGTACTCGCGGGTGAATCGGTCGTGGGCGTCGGCGAGCTCAGCAGGCGTGAGGGGATATCGGGCACCATCGGCTGTCAACTCAGGCAGCCCGGCGTTGGGCATGACCGACAGTCGGGCTTGAGCACCGGCTGCGAGTTGCCGCAAGTGTTCGCTCATCTCGGCTGGTCCCGTGGCACAATTCAGACCCATCATGTCGACACCGAGGGCATCTAGAGTCGTCATCGCTGCGGGGGTCTCAGTTCCCACCAACATGGTTCCGGTGGTTTCGACGGTGAAGTGCACGATGAGAAAGACGTCGTGGCCCAGGGCTGCCATGGCGCGGCGCGAACCGATCACGGCTGCCTTGGCCTGCAGGACGTCTTGCACCGTTTCGACGAGGATGGCGTCAACTCCGCCTTCGATGAGGCCTTCCACCTGAATCTGATACGCATCACGCAGAGTGGTGAAAGGGGCGTGACCGAGCGTCGGCAGTTTCGTGCCTGGACCGACTGATCCGAGCACATATCGCGGCTGCGCAGGGGAGGACCACTTGTCTGCACTGACGCGGGCGATCCGGGCTCCGGCCAAGGCGAGTTCGTGGATGCGGTCGGAAATGTCGTACTCGCCGAGGTTGGACCAGTTAGCACCAAAGGTGTTGCTTTCGACGGCGTCGGCACCGACCTCGAAATAGGCATCATGAATCGCCTCAACCACGTCCGGTCGGGTGACGTTGAGGATCTCGTTGCAGCCTTCGTGACCCTCGAAGTCGTCCAGAGACAAGTCGTAACCCTGAAGCATGGTGCCCATCGCCCCGTCGGAGACGAGTACCTTCTCGGTGAGCCGCTGTGCGAACGAGGTGGGGGTGGTGGTTGTTGTGTCATCCATGATGTGCCCAGGTTACTCCTAGCAGGTGAGGACGGTGAGACACGCCGCGTCCCTGCCACGGCAGCTGATCGGCTCGCGATAGCGTCCCTAGCTAGCGATCGGGCTCCCACGGCCAAATGCGTTCACGCCGCCGCCGGTTTGTGGGCGACCGGCACCAGTCCGGGCTAGGGTGAGTGAGCGTGGGAGAGGCAGGTGGTTGGTCGTGGAATGGCTAGTGCGCCCCAACCTGAACGATCCGGTACTCATCGCCGCGTTCGAAGGGTGGAACGATGCCGGAGACGCGGCATCGGAAGCACTTGACCACTTGCTAGATGTCAGCAACGCGACACTGTGTGCTGAACTCGATCCAGACGACTACTACGACTTTCAAGTCAATCGGCCGATCATCACCATCCAGGACGGTCAGCGAGACTTGGAGTGGCGGACCACTCGCATGTATTTCGGTCGGATCGACGATAGGGATCTGCTGATTGTTCGCGGCTTGGAGCCGAATCTGCGGTGGCGGGAGTTTTGTCAGGAGTTGCTGGGCATCGTCGACTTGTATGACGTTGCGTTGGTCGTCCAGCTCGCGGCGCTACTCGCCGACGTGCCGCACACCCGAGACGTGCCGCTCACAGCATTGACGTCCCACCCCTCGCTCGTCGAAGGGCTGGCTGTCGAAGCGAGCCGCTACGAAGGGCCCACTGGAATCGTAGGCGTCATCCACACGCTCGTGGCTGACGCCGAAATTGCTTCGGTGTCCCTATGGGCGGCCGTCCCCCACTACGTCAGCCAGGCGCCATGTCCTAAGGCGGCGCTGGCCCTGGTTGAGTGTCTCGCCGAACTGATCGACGCCCGGATTCCTCTCGGTGACTTGCCGGAAGAAGCACAGGCCTGGCAGTCAGCTGTGGACGAAGTCACGTCTGACGACGAAGACATCGAGTCGTACGTGCGGCAACTGGAGAAGGCGCGCGATTCCGAACGCCTCTCGCAGGTCAGCGGGGAAGACATCGCGGCAGCGTTTGAGCGGTATCTGCGCCGCAAGACGTGAACGGAGCGGGCCCGAGAGCCCCGGTCGGTTCACGCCTTGCTAGCCGTTGCCCCTATGCCTCGTGCTTGTGGGCGCGATAGCGACGCGCGAGTTCCACCGTGGAGGAGTCGAGACTGGAATCTTCGGTTCCCGATACCAGCACGGGAATGATCTGCTTGGCCAACACTTTGCCGAGTTCAACCCCCCACTGATCGAACGACCCAATCCCCCAAATCGCCCCTTGGGTGAAGACAGAATGCTCGTACAACGCGACCAGCTTGCCGAGGGTGCGGGGATCGAGTTCGTCCGCCATGATCATCGAGGACGGTCGGTTGCCTTCCATCACCTTATGGGGAACGATCTCGGCTGCCACTCCTTCGGCGGCGACTTCCTCGGCCGTCTTCCCGAAGGCCAATGCGCTCGCCTGAGCCAGCACGTTGGCCACCAGCAGATCGTGATGGTCAGGGGCATCGACTGCCGGCACCTTGTTGATGGGCCGGCCGAAGAACAGGAAGTCACACGGAATGATCGATGTCCCTTGGTGGATGAGCTGGTAGAAGGAGTGCTGGCCGTTGGTCCCTGGTTCACCCCAGTAAATCGGACCCGTCTCGAACTCGACGTGGGTGCCGTCGAGCGTGACGTGCTTGCCGTTCGATTCCATCGTCAACTGCTGCAAGTAGGCCGGGAATCGCTTGAGGTACTGCTCGTACGGCAGGACAGCTACAGTCGGGCAGTTGAGGAAGTTGCGGTTCCACACGGCCAAGAGGCCCATGATGGCTGGCAAGTTCTCTTCGAGCGGCGCTGTCCGGAAGTGTTCATCCATCTCATGGAATCCGGCGAGCAGGTCGGTGAAACCTTCGGGGCCGATTGCGAGCATCGTCGACAGGCCAATAGCGCTGTCCATCGAATAGCGACCGCCCACCCAGTCCCAGAAGCCAAACATGTTGGCCGTATCGATTCCGAAACCTGAAACGGCTTCGGCGTTGGTGCTGACAGCCACAAAGTGCTTGGCGATGGCATCGGGGTCTTGGAGGGAGTCGAGCACCCAGGAACGGGCCGAGTGGGCATTGTTCATGGTCTCGAGAGTTGTGAAGGTCTTGGACGAAACGATGAACAGAGTTTCGGCCGGATCGAGATCGACGACGGCTTCAGCAAAGTCCGTGCCGTCAACATTGGAGACAAAACGGAAGACCATGTCTCGGGCGCTGTAGTGACGCAGCGCTTCGAAAGCCATGACAGGTCCGAGGTCCGACCCACCGATCCCAATGTTGATGACATTCTTGATCTCTTTGCCAGTGTGTCCCCTCCACTCGCCGCTACGGACGCGATCGGCGAAATCGCCCATCTTGTTGAGGACTTCGTGCACATCGGCCACAACATCCTGGCCGTCGACGTTCAAAGTGGCCGTGGCCGGCAGGCGCAAGGCGGTGTGCAGCACAGCCCGATCCTCGGTCACGTTGATGTGTACGCCAGCAAACATGGCATCTCGTTGAGCTTCAATATTGCGTTCGCGGGCGAGAGAGAACAGCAATTCGACGGTGGTGGCGTCGACCCGTTGTTTCGAATAGTCGAGGTAGATCCCCACCGCTTCACGATTGAGGGTGGTTCCTCTTTCGGGGTCAGCCGCGAAGAGTTCCCGCAAGTGGGTCTGGCTCGCCTGGTCTCGGTGGGCGGTGAGCTGTTGCCAGGCGTTGGTTGTGGTCAGTCCGTCTGCCTGATACTGCGCCATCGTGAATCCCTCTCCTAGTGGTCGGTCTTATCTACATCAGTCGAAAATAAGTTTGGGTGCGGGCGGGTCGGGCCTTCCTGGCCGGTAAGGCTCCTATCTGCCCTTCGGAGCTGGATTGACTAGACGATCGGTTCGCGCCATCCCCCGTAGGGCTTGGTCATATCGATAGCGGCCTGTGGGCCCCAGGTGCCGGGAGCATAGGTTTCAATCGGTGGCGGGTTGTCCAGGATTGGCTGGACGATTCTCCACGTCTCTTCCACGGTCTTCTCGTCGGGGAACAGGCTGCGGTCGCCCCGCATAGCGCTAGTGAGGAGGATCTCGTAAGGTTCCGGAGCGTCCCCCAAGGCCTTGGCGAAATCGACCGACAGTTCGACTGGCTCAACCTTGTCGGCGCCTGGACTCTTGACGCGCACGTTCATGGTCACACCAGGGTCTTTGCCCAGGCGAAGAATAACGTCGTCGTGCCACTGCGATTCGCGCAGACGCCCGTTGATGAAGATGGGTTGTAGCTTCTTCATTCGCACGACGACCTCTGTGGCCTTGACCGGCAAGCATTTGCCTGCGCGGATGAAGACCGGCACCCCACCCCAGCGCCAACTGTTGATGTTGAGTTTGAGGGCGATGAACGTTTCGGTAGTCGAACCAGGCTTCACGCCCTTGACATCTTGATATCCCTCGTACTGGCCTCTGACTACGTGTTCGACGTCTGCGTCCGGCATCGCGCGGAAAATGTCGAGACGCGGCGTGGCAACATCGCGAACTGGAACCTCAATGGTCGTCAGGGCGAGTACTTCGAGGAGATGGTTCTGGACCACATCCCGCAACGTACCGACTGGATCGTAAAACGATCCTCGATCCTCCACACCAAAGTCTTCCGCCATCGTGATCATGATGGAGTCGACGTAATGGTTGTCCCAGATGGGTTCGAACATCGTGTTGCCGAACCGGAAGTACAGCAGGTCCAAGACTGGTTCTTTGCCGAGATAGTGGTCAAGTCGGAAGATCTGTTCTTCCCGCATGATGGCGTGCAGATCCTGATTGAGCTGTGACGCGGTCTCGAGGCTCGTTCCGAAGGGCTTCTCGAAAACGACTCGAGCGTCTCCCGCGAGTAGCCCGGCGGCGCTCAGTTGCTGGGCCACCTTGACGAACAGCGACGGAGGGATTTCGAGGTAGTACGTCACGGACGCTGAGCCGGTCACATTCTCGCTGAGCTTCGAGTACAACTCCGGAGACAAGAAGTCCCCCGAGATGTAGCTCAAGCGAGCCGCAAGTCGAGCAAAGACCGCCTCGTCCACGCTGCCTTCAACATGCTCGATGCATTCTCGAGCATGAGCGACGAGTTGGTCATGCTCCCAGTCGTCGAAGGCGACCGTGGTGACCGGGACTTGGAGCAGTCCTCGCTTCTCCAACCGATACAGGGATGGCAGCGTCATCTTCTTAGCAAGATCACCGGTGATACCGAAGATAACCAACCGGTCGGACGTTTGCAGTGTCATCAAGCATGACCTTTCCTCTAGGCTCGCAAGCGACAGTATCGACTCCGGTGGTCGGTATGCCGCCTGAGTCACACTCGTTGGCAAGGAAATCGGGTGTGTCGAGGATGATCCGCCAAAGCTCTTGGCGCGCGATTGGGAGAGGAATTCACGTGGCAACAGACAAGCCAATGCAGTTAGGAATGGTCGGACTCGGTCGGATGGGAGCGAACATTGTTCGCCGCATCATGCGAGATGGCCACAGTGCCGTCGGTTTCGACAGTAACCCGGCGGTGGTGCAAGAACTCGCTGCCGACGGTGCGGTGGGAGCTGACTCTCTCGCCGACTTGGTCGCCAAACTTGAGCGCCCCCGGTCTGTGTGGATCATGGTTCCGGCCGGGCAGATCACGGACTCTGTGATTGCTGAACTCGCCGACCTGCTTGATGAAGGTGACGTCATCATTGATGGTGGTAACAGCTACTACCGTGATGATATTCGCCATGCAGAGGCTGTGCGCAGTAAAGGTATCCACATGGTCGACTGCGGCACGTCAGGTGGCGTATGGGGCCTCGATCGCGGCTACTGCCTGATGATCGGTGGCGAAGACGAAGTGGTCAATCGCCTCGCTCCACTGTTCCGTTCGATCGCCCCGGGCCCCGGTGACATCGACCGCACGCCTGGCCGTTCGGGTGATTACGCCCCAGAGGAAGAAGGTTGGCTCCACTGCGGACCCAATGGTGCTGGCCACTTCGTGAAGATGGTGCACAACGGTATCGAGTACGCCATCATGTCGGCATACGCCGAAGGCCTCAACATTCTGCAGAACGCCAACGCTGGCAAGGTGCAGCGCGATCAAGACGCCGAGACCGCTCCCCTGACCGATCCGCAGTTCTACCAGTACGACATGGACCTCACCAAGGTGTCCGAAGTCTGGCGCCGCGGCTCAGTGATCGGTTCGTGGCTGCTCGACCTCACGGCCATCGCCATGTTCGAATCGCCGACCCTGGAAGAGTTTGGCGGTCGGGTCTCCGACTCCGGAGAGGGCCGCTGGACCTCGATTGCCGCGATCGAAGAAGGCGTGCCAGCTGCAGTGCTGACCGCTTCGCTGTACTCGCGGTTTGCATCTCAGGGTCACAACTTATTTGCCGACAAGATTCAGTCGGCCCAGCGCAAGCAGTTCGGCGGGCACGACGAAAAGAAGTAGCCGCCGCTGGTGCCGCGAGGCCCTATAGCGCGACGCCAAGAAGTGCATCACTCGTTCGGGAGATGAGCCCAGGGGCACTGGGGTCATCTCCCGAACGATTTTCTTGTGCTGAGCACCAGCGGTCGATGGCAGCTATGGCCGCAGGAATATCGAGATCGTCAGCTAACGCCAGGCGGACGTCTGCTAGCGTTTGCTCGGCGGAAGGCCCGGTCGGGTCGGCGACGCAGTTGCGCCAGCGCTGCAATCGTCGTTGCGCTTCCTCCAAGGCGCCAGTTGACCATTCCCAATCAGCGCGGTAGTGGTGTGCTAGCAGCGCCAGCCGGATCGCCATCGGGTCGGTGCCTTCGGCCGTGAGCCGGGACACGAACTCTAGATTGCCCAGGCTCTTGCTCATCTTCTGGCCGTCGAGACCGACCATCGCCGAGTGGACGAAGTGACCCGCGAACGGATGAATCCCCGGGCCGCCAGTGGACAGCGAAGCCGTCATTTCATGGTGCGGGAACAACAGGTCTGAACCACCGCCTTGAACTGTCAGGGGGAGGCCGAGTCTATCTTTGGCGATGGCAGAGCACTCGATGTGCCATCCTGGTCTACCCGCGCCGAACGGTGCTGACCACTGCGGTTCTCCAGGCCTCGCACCTCGCCAGAGGAGGCAATCGAGGGTGTGGCGCTTCCCTGGCCGTTGCGGGTCACCACCGCGTTCGCTGAACAAGGCAGCCTGTTCGGCCGGGTCCAGGGAGGATACAGACCCGAATGCGGGATCGCTGGTGATGTCGTAGTACCAGTCGGAGTCAAGCGGATAGGCCACGCCTCGGTCGATGAGTTCCTGCACGGAATCCGCGATCAGTTCCATCGACTCAACGACTCCCACGAAGTGAGAGGGGGCCAGTACCCGTAGCGCGGCCATGTCTTCGCGATACCGAACGATTTCAGCATGGGCAATGTCGTGCCAGTCTTGTCCGAGGCTGTGGGCTCGTTCCAAGAGAGGATCATCAATATCGGTGACGTTCTGGGCGTAGTCGACCTGGAGGCCTTGGTCGCGCCAAATCCGGTTGAGGACATCGAAGGTGACGTAGGTGAAGGCGTGTCCCATGTGTGTCGCGTCATACGGTGTGATCCCACAGACATACATCGACGCGCGTTCGTTGGCGACGACGGGCCGAACTTGTTGGCTGGCTGAATCGAATAAGCGCAGGGGAACTGGCGATCCGGGCAAACGGGGCACCGAGGGGCTAGGCCAGGAGAACACAGGCTGAGCCTATCCCGACGCCACTACTCCGGTTGCTAGCAGAACCAGCATCAGCCCCCCGAGCACTAGTCGATAGATCGCGAACACAGTCAACGAATGGCTCGTGAGCCAGCGCAGGAGCCAGGCGATCGACGCATATCCGACCACGAAGGCCACAATCGTGGCGACGATTGTGGGTCCCCAAGCCACTGCCCCTTCCCCCCCGATCTCCTTCAATTCGTAGATTCCCGATGCGGCCACGGCCGGAACCGACAGCAAGAACGACACCCGAGCCGCGTCTTTGCGGGTGAAGCCGGCCGCCCGAGCCGCCGTAATGGTGATACCGGAACGGGAGACGCCGGGAATCAAAGACAAGACCTGGGCGAACCCGATCGCCAGTGTCGATTTCGCGTTGAGGTCGGTCTCGACAAGTCGCTGGGGAGAATATCGGTCCATCGCCCACAGCAAAATGCCGAAGACAATCGTCATGATGGCGTTGAGCCACAAGTTGCGGGCCACTGTGCTCACCTGTTCGGCAAACAAGAACCCAAATATCACCAGCGGTACTGTGCCGATGATCAAGTACCATCCCAGCCGTGAATCGAAAGATCCCCGCAAGCGAGGGGTATAAAGGCTGCGGACCCAGGTAACCGCGATATCCCACAGTTCGCGCCAGAAAAAGATGATAACGGCGGCCAGGGTCCCGAGTTGCGTAACAGCTGTGAAGGCTGCCCCAGGGTCGTCCCAGCCCAACAGTTGGGGAACAACAAGTAGGTGCCCAGATGAGGAAATGGGCAGGAACTCGGTGAGGCCTTGAACGATGCCGAGGAGGATGGCCTCCAGCCAACTCATGACTCAGCGAGCCCTGCTTCTGCCACGAGTTCCGCCATCGTTTGTACAGTTCGGATCCGCTCGTCAAGGCTGCCAGCGTAGGTCGCGACGGTGAGAGTGCTCACCCCGGCCTCGGCGTAGGCATGTAGGCGGTCGCGGATGCGTTCACGGGGACCAATCAGGCTGGTCTTGTCGATGAAGTCCAGGGGCACTGCCTCCATCGCTTCGCCCTGCCGCTTCGACAAGTACAACTCTTGGATCGTGGTGGCAGCGTCTTCGTAGCCCATCCGGCAGGCCAAGTTGTTGTAGAAGTTCTTCTCACGGCTGCCCATCCCGCCGATGTAGAGCGCCGAGTAGGCACGAATCGGCGCGGCGCAGGCGGAAACGTCATCACCGATAACGACCGGCACAGTCGGGACGATGTCGAACCCTGCCAGTGTTTTGCCAGCTTTGGCGCGGCCAGCCTCCAAGTGGGACGACAGTTCTGAAGAAAACTCGGGACTGAAGAAGATGGCCAGCCATCCGTCGAACAGTTCGCCCGCGAGTTCAAGGTTCTTCGGTCCAATAGCTGCAAGGTAGAATGGGATCTGTTCCCGGGCGGGATGCACGGTCAAGGTCAGCGCTTTGCCGGGACCGTCGGGCAACGGCAGGGTGAAGAATTCTCCGTCGTAGGTGACGCGCTCGCGGGCTAGCGCCTGGCGCACGATGTCGGTGTATTCGCGGGTCCGGGCCAGTGGCTTTGCGAACCGGACCCCGTGCCACCCTTCCGACACCTGCGGCCCTGACACGCCAAGGCCGAGGCGGAACCGGCCCCCGCTCAGAGTATCGAGCGTGGCGGCGGTCATGGCCGTCATGGCCGGAGTGCGAGCCGGGATCTGAAACACCGCGCTGCCAATGTCAATAGAGCTGGTATGAGCGGCAATCCACGACAGCACTGTCGGAGCGTCAGAGCCGTAGGCCTCAGCGGCCCAGACCACCGAGTAGCCGAGCTTGTCGGCCTCCTGAGCTAGCACCAGATTGTCAGCGTCATTTCCAGCACCCCAATAGCCGAGGTTGAGACCTAGTCGCATGGGGTGACCCTACCCGAGAGTGTGTCGGCAGCCTTGAGTTACCCGGGTTTGTCGTAGCGTGAGTCCATGCATCGTCGGCGACTCGGACATTCCGGTCTGGAGATATCGCGCTTGGGTCTGGGCACCATGAATTGGGGCCGCGATATCGACGAGTTCGCCGCGCAGGATCTCTTGGAGTGCTTCCACTCTGCAGGTGGCAACCTTGTCGACACGGCCGATGTGTATGCCGAAGGAGCGGCCGAAGAAATACTGGGTAACGCGATGTCGCGACTGTCGTGTCGTGACGATCTCGTCCTCGTCACCAAGACCGGGTCCCGCCCGGGGGCGTCTCGCCGTTTTGACGCATCTCGAACCCATTTGCTGGCGGGCCTTGATCAATCGCTGCGGCGACTTGGCACTGACCGGGTTGACGTGTGGATGATTCACGGCTGGGACCCGCTGACGCCGATCGATGAGACCGTTGCCTCCATGGATGTGGCTGTGGCGAGCGGACGAGCCCGCTATGCGGGGATCTCCAACTATTCGGGCTGGCAACTCGCGACTGCGGCGGGAATCTCCGGCGGCTATCCGCAGGTCAGTCTGATAGCTGCCGAGCACGAATATTCGCTGCTGCAACGAGGAATCGAACGCGAAGTGCTCCCGGCGACGAAGTATCACGGGCTCGGTGTTCTGGCATGGTCGCCTTTGGGTCGGGGGGTCCTCACCGGTAAGTATCGCCGAACGATTCCCGCTGGATCACGGGCAGCCAGTCCCACATATTCCAACTACGTTAGGCCCTACCTGGTCGATGCCCTTCGGCCCATTGTTGACGCCACAGCTACGGCAGCCGAGGGCATGGGCGTCAGTCCCGCACAGATTTCATTAGCGTGGGTGCGCGATCGGCCTGGGGTTGCCGCAGCTATTGTGGGTGCTCGATCGGTTGAACAGCTCAACACGCTGCTGAGTAGCGAGTTGGTCGTGCTTCCGGCTCAGATCGCCGAGGCACTCGATGAGGTGAGTGCTCCCCCTCGCGGCTACCCCGATTTTGGCTGGAATCAAGTGCCTGACCCGCGTGATTGATCAAGAGGTCTGGATGATTTCTGGCCCGCTAGGCCGACCGCAGGAACCGATCGAGGACTCGCACACCGAACTGCAACGCTGATACTGGAACCCGCTCATTGACGTTGTGAAACATGCCGAAAAAGTCGAGGTCGGGCGGCAGCCGGAGTGGGGAAAACCCGAAACAGCGGATGCCGAGTTCGGAGAATGCTTTAGCGTCGGTGCCCCCGGTCATGAGGTAGGGCACGACCTGCGCTCCCGGGTCTTGCTCCCGCAGGGCCTGCGCCATCAGATCTACAGTGGGCCCGTCGAACGTCGTTTCGACCGCCACATCCCTGTGGATGTGAGAGACGTCGATTCCGGGGCCCGCTAGTTCACGAATCTTGGCCAGCAGTTCGTCTTCGTGGCCGGGAAGGAATCGACCATCGATGGCCGCCGACGCCGTGGCAGGAACGACGTTCACTTTGAAGCCGGCATCGAGCATCGTCACGTTCGCAGTGTTGCGCACCATGGCACCGACGATTTTGGCCAGTGAACCGAGTTCGGCAGTCATCTTCTCCGGGTTGTCCAGGTCGAATTCCACGCCGGTCAGTTGGGTCAACGTGTCCAGGAATCGGCGTGTGGTGTCGTCGAGTTCAGGTTCAAACCGATGCTGGCTGATGCGGGACGCGGCCGCGCACAGGCGACTGACGGCGGAGTCGGTGAGGAACAGTGACCCATGGCTAGCGTCAGCAGTCGCGGCTAGCCGCAACCACGAGATGCCCTTTTCGGCGGTCTGGATCGGGTAGAGGCGCAGATCGTCATTGATCGTGAGCGAGAAGCCGCCGACTTCACCGACTGCCTCAGTGACTCCCTCGAAGAGTTCTGGTCGATTGTCGACCAACCAGTGGGATCCGTGCACCCCCCCGGCTTCCTCATCGGGCAGGAACAGCACGAGCAAGTCCCGGTCAGGTTTGACCCCAGTGCGTGCCCATTGGCGCAGGACAGCCAAGATCATGCCGTCCATGTCTTTCATGTCAACGGCTCCTCGCCCCCACAGCACACCATCGTCGTCGATGTGCCCACTCAAGGGGGCAACCTGCCAGTCCGGCTCGGGGGCAGGCACAACGTCAAGGTGGCCATGGACAAGCAGCGCCGGTCGATCGGGGTTCTCTCCGGCGATTCGGGTCACATACCCGGCCCGGCGGTCACCGGTCGTGGTGTACACCTCGCCGTCGATCCCAACTTCTGCAAGACAGTCGGCCACGAACTCGGCTGCATCCCGCTCCCCTGGTCCCGCACCTGTCCCGTCATTGGTGGAATCGATGCGGATCAAGTCCTGTACGAGGCGAGCCACCTCATCGGAAGCTGACGGCGTCGGAGCGGAAGTCACATTGCCATACTGTCGTACCTGGCCAACGGGCGCTAATCTGGATACCCGCGGTCGCTCGGCTCATCTCAATGCGCCATTATGGGTGGCTGTGACCCAAGTCCGGGTGGCGGAATGGCAGACGCGCTAGCTTGAGGTGCTAGTGCCCGTTTAAGGGCGTGGGGGTTCAAGTCCCCCTCCGGACACTGTGTCCTTATCTCAGGACATAGGAAACTCGTGGACCCTCAGGGGTTTACGAGTTTCCTATGTTTTGGGGTTGGTGGTCCTTGTGTGGGTTGAGGGTGAGGTCGCAGAGGATCTGGGGTTATAGGCCAGAATGTCCCGGGTTAGGCGTGTCAGGGCGTCGGGGTGGATAACTTCTGAGGACCGGCAGTGCACGGGTAGGCTCGTCCGCGTGAGTCGGCCCGTGAGCGAAGTACCTGCGCAACAACTGCTGGAATGGGTCGTTGAGCGACTTCCGCACGCAGAACATCGCCCTCAGCAGGCCGCAATGACCGATGCCGTGGCGGAGGCCATCGCGCAGGAGTCGAGCCTTCTTTGCCAGGCCGGCACTGGAGTGGGCAAGTCCATTGCAGTTCTGGCCGCAACAATCACAAGCGGCCAAAGGACCGTCTACTCCACTGCGACCAGACAGCTCGGAAATCAACTCACCACTGCCGACGTTCCCGTCGTTGTTGAAGCCCTCCGAGCCCACGGAGTGGAAACACCGACGGTTGCCTTATTGAAGGGTCGATCCAACTACCTGTGTCTTTTCAAGGCGTGGAACGAGATCGATATGTCGCGGCAGGGTGACCTGCTGTCCACCGACGGCGCATCGCGCGAGACCCAGCAGCGCCAGTGGAAGGCTGTTGAAGACTGGGCCGAACGTACGGACTCGGGAGACCGTTCGGAAGCACCAACGATGATCGATGAAGACTGGGCTCGATTGTCGGTTGATTCTGCCGCCTGCTTGGGACAGAAATGCCCGATGGTTCGGGACTGCTTCGCGGAGAAGGCCCGAGCGGCCGCCCGGGATGCCGACCTCGTCGTCACGAACCACGCGCTATTGGCACTGGACTGGCAGTCCGAACAGCCGCTCCTGCACGACACCGACGTATTCGTCGTGGACGAGGCCCATGACCTTGAACGATATTGTTCGACAGGTTGGGGCGCGTCGCTAACCATTCGTGACCTGGATGCCACAGAACCCTCGCTGCGCAAGATGGTGAACGGCAAAGAGGGTGCTTCCACTCTCGACACGTATCGACGAACGAGTTCCGCCGTTGCTGACATCCTCGATGAACTCAGTGATGGTCGACTTGACGAATTACCCGAAAATCTTGATGATCACCTCGCGGTAATGACGCGATTACTGAAGAAGGCACAGCAACAGTCCGACGATCCACCGTCGTCGGAGGAGTCTTCTGGATCGCAGGATGAGCTAGGGTCGCTAGGCCAGGTCAACCAGTTGCTCAAACAGCTTGGCACTTTGCGAGGAGCGCGCGGGAAAGCGTGGGTTCGGTGG